>NZ_JBIWNL010000002.1:7165-231620 GCF_044767225.1 Kitasatospora sp. NPDC101447 | reverse complement strand
TCTGGTGTGGCACCGGGGTGCCACCACCACGGGGTTGTGGGGGGCCCTCAAGCCGGGGCGGGGGGCCCCCCCACCCCCCCCCGGGGGGGGGGCCCCCGCCCGGGGCGGGGCGGGGCCCCCGCCACGTCGGAACCCGGACGAAGCGGGCGGGCGGCGGCACCACCCGCACCGGTGGTTCAGTGCCCGACGGCGACCTTGGCCGCCACGATGACCAGCCCGAGGACCAGGTTGACCGCGCCCTCCACGACGACCTGACGGGCCGGGGCGCCCGCCCGGTGGGCGCCCAGCGTCGCCCAGGCCACCTGCTGGGCCACCGCGACGCCGAGGGCGAGCCAGGCGCTGTTGCCCGTCCCGAGCCACGGACTGACCAGCACCGCCAGGGCCGGCAGCCCCGACGCCTCGACCAGCGGCCACTCGTGCCGGCCGACCTCGCGCACCTGGGGCCAGCTGACCTGGCGTCCGATCTCCCGCTGCCCGGCCACGTGCGCGTAGACGTGGGCGATCCAGAAGACGAGCCCGGTGATCACCAGCAGCAGGATGAGCGACAGCCGCGGGTGCGGTTCGTGGACACCGGCGGCCGCGATCACGGAGGCCGCCAGCATCGAGCCGTAGACCGCGCCGGCGTAGTCCGTCCGGTTCCCGTTCCCCTCCGGGGCCGGCCCGGACGGGGCGGGGGTACGGCTGCGGGACGTTGTCACGGCGTCTCCTCCCGTCACCGTGCCGGGGACGGCCGGTGAACCGTCGCCGCCATTGTCACCGGATCTCCGGGGCCCGGCCTCACCCCGGGCAGGTGAGGGGTCGGCAGGCGGGGGGCCGGAGGTGAGGGGCCCGCGCGCGCGGCCCCGCCCGGGCGGCCCACGGCGGCCCGGCCGCCGGACGTTCACCCACGCCGGGTGATCCGCGGCCGGGCCACCCTCCGTAGCGTGTCGGCGAAGGGTCGATTCCTTTCCCCCATCCGGGTTCTTTCCTCACATCCGGGGAGCGCAGCATGGACGCCTACCCTCCGATCGCCGAGCACGGGGTCATCGGCGATCTGCAGACCGCCGCGCTCGTGTCGACCGGAGGCGACATCGACTGGTGGTGCACGCCCCGCTTCGACTCCCCCAGTCTCTTCGCCTCCCTGCTGGACCACGCGAAGGGCGGCAACTGCCGGCTCGCCGTCGACCGGGACGCGGTGCCCGACGCCGAGGTGAAACAGCTCTACCTCGCGGGCACGGCCATCGTGGTCACCCGCTTCCTCGCCCCGCAGGGCGTGGCGGAGGTCGTCGACTTCATGCTGCCCGACTCCTCGCCGACCCCGAGCGACCGGCACCGGATCATCCGTACCGCCCGGGTGGTGCGCGGACGGGTGCCCTTCCTGCTGGAGTGCCGGCCCCGCTTCGACTACGGCCGCGCCACCCACCGGCTCACCCTGCCGGACGCACGCTGCGCGGTGCTGCAGGGCCCGGACCAGGAACTGTGCGTCCAGGCCACCGATCCGATCGTGCTGCACCCCGACGGCTCCGACGTGACCGCGCGCTTCACCCTGGACGCCGGGCAAATGGCCACCGTGCTGCTCACCGCCCGGCCGCCGGGCGACGCCCCGCCCGCCCCGCCCGGTGACACGGACGCCCTCGCCGCCTTCGACGCCTGCCGGAAGTTCTGGTACGAGTGGCTCAAGTCCTCGAACTACCAAGGACGCTGGCGGCAGATCGTGGACCGCTCGGCGATCACGCTCAAGCTGCTCAGCTACCACCCGACCGGCGCGCTGATCGCCGCCGCGACCATGGGACTGCCGGAGCAGATCGGCGGGGAGCGCAACTGGGACTACCGCTACACCTGGATCCGGGACGCCTCGCTCTCCGTCCACACCCTCATCGGCCTCGGCTTCCAGGACGAGGCGGTGGCCTTCCGCCGGTGGGTGCGGGAGCGGATCGAGGCCGCCCGCGGCGAGGGCGAACGCCTCCAGATCATGTACCGGATCGACGGCGACCCCCACCTGACCGAGGAGACGCTGACCCAGTGGGAGGGCTACCGCGGCTCCTCCCCGGTGCGCGCCGGGAACGCCGCCGCCGACCAGCTGCAGCTGGACATCTACGGCGAGGCCGCCTACGCGTTCGCCGCCCAGGAGACCGACATGGGGGCGCTGCGCGGCTGGGACGCGTTCCGTCGGCTCGTGGACTGGCTGACCGAGCAGTGGGACCGCCCGGACGAGGGCATCTGGGAGACCCGCGGCGGACGCCAGGACTTCACCTACAGCCGCCTGATGTGCTGGGTGGCCTTCGACCGCGCCATCCGCATCGCCCGGAGGTTCGGCCGCCCCGCGGACCTCGACCGCTGGAGCTCGGAGCGCGACGACATCCTGCGCCAGATCGTGCAACGCGGCTGGAACCCCGGGCGCCGCGCCTTCACCCAGCACTACGGCACCGACGTCCTGGACGCCTCGCTGCTGCTCATGCCCAAGGTCGGCTTCCTCTCCCCCACCGACCCGGACTGGCTGTCCACCCTGGACGCCATGGACCGGGAACTGGTCGAGGACAGCCTGGTGTACCGCTACGACCCGACCGCCTCACCCGACGGACTGCGCGGCTCCGAGGGCACCTTCAACCTCTGCACCTTCCTCTACGTCGAGGCCCTGGCCCGGGCCGGCCGGGTCGACCAGGCCCGCTACGCGTTCGACAAGATGCTCACCTACGCCAACCACGTCGGCCTGTTCGCCGAGGAGATCGGCCCCTCCGGCGAGCAACTGGGCAACTTCCCGCAGGCGTTCACCCACCTCGCCCTCATCGACGCGGCGCTCGCCCTCGACGAGGAACTCGACCGCCGGGGCGCCGCCTGACGCACCGCCCCTCGGAGAGAGGATCCGGGAATGACCGGCACCGCCACCGCCTCCACCTCCGCCTCGGCCGCGGCCGGGCGCCGGGTGCTCATCCCGCTGGCACTGGCCCAGTTCATCTGCAGCTTCGCCGGCTCCAGCATGAACGTGATGATCAACGACATCAGCACGGACCTGGACACCACCGTCCAGGGCGTCCAAGTCGCCATCACCGTCTTCCTGTTGGTGATGGCCGCGCTGATGATCCCGGGCGGCAAGCTCACCGACCGCTGGGGCCGCAAGCGCTGCCTGATGGCCGGCCTCACCACCTACGGCGTCGGCGCCCTGCTCAGCGCGGCCGCCCCCGGACTCGGCGTCCTGATCCTCGGCAACTCGATCCTGGAGGGCGTCGGCACCGCCCTGCTGATCCCCCCGGTCTACATCCTGACCACCCTGCTGTTCACCGGTACCGCCACCCGGGCCCGCGCCTTCGGCACCATCATGGCCTTCGGCGGCATCGGCGCGGCCGCCGGCCCGCTCCTCGGCGGCCTGCTCACCACCGCCATCGACTGGCGCGCCAACTTCGGCTTCCAGGCCGTCGTCGTGGCCCTGATCGTGTTCTTCACCCGCAAGCTGGAGGACCCGCTCCCCGCCGACCCGACCCGGTCGTTCGACACCGTCGGCGCCGTCCTGTCGGCGGCCGGGTTGGTCCTGATGGTCACCGGCATCCTCGCCGCGGACAACAACACCTGGCTGATGATCGCCCTCCTGGTCGCCGGGGCCGCGGTGCTGGCCGGCTTCTTCCGCTGGATCCGCCACCTGGAACGCGACGGCCGCGAACCGCTGCTGGCCACCAGCCTGTTCCGCAACCGCACCTCGAACCTGGGCCTGGTCACCCAGAACGCCCAGTGGCTCGTCCTGATGGGCGTCTCGTTCACCGTCGGCGCCTACCTCCAGGTCGTCCGCGGCTACAGCGCCATCGCCACCGGAGGGGTGTTCACCGCCGCGACCCTCGGCCTGCTCGCCACCTCGCTCGCCGCCGAACGCCTCGCCGAGCGCCACGCCCAGCGCACCCTGATCGTCACGGGCTTCGCCGTCACCACCGTCGGGATCGTGGTGCTCCTCCTGCTGGTCCGCGCCGTCGACAGCGTCTGGGCCTTCACCCCCGGTCTGCTGCTGATCGGGCTGGGCATCGGCCTGATGCTCACCCCCTCGGTCAACATCGTGCAGTCCGCCTTCCCCGACAGCCGCCAGGGCGAGATCTCCGGCCTCTCCCGCAGCATCTCCAACCTGGGCTCCTCGCTGGGCACCGCGATCGCCGGCACCATCCTGGTCGCCGGACTCAGCCGGAACGCCTACGCGGCGGCCATGGGCGTCCTCGCGCTCTGCGGCCTCATCGGCCTGTGTGCGGCCCTGTTCCTGCCCGGTGGCCGGGCGGGTGCCGCGGACGGCCCGGGAAGGGAGGCCGACCGATGAGCCCGGCTGCCCGGCGCTCCCGAGCGTCCGCCAACAGGGGGGTCTCCCGTCAGAACCATCGAAGGAGACGAGACCCATGCCAGGCATCCACCACCAGGTCGCACGCCGCGCCATCGCGCCCGGGTCCGACGAGCTCGGTCGCGTCGGCTGGCTCGTGATCGGTCTGGGGGCTCTCGTCGTCGGCGCGACCCTGCACGCCCTGTCAGGCCTCGTCGCGATCGCCAGGAACATGCTGCGCCCCGCTCCCCGGAGCGCCTCCACGGCCGGCGGCCCCGCCCCCACCACCCCGATCAGCCTCAACGAGAAGGAGGCCTGGATCCTCATCGGCTCCCTGATGATCCTGAGCGGTGCCGTGGGCCACGCCCTCGCGGAGTTCATCGCGGGGATCAGGAAGGCCGCCCACGCGACGCACCGACGGGCGCGGACCTGACCTCCCGCACCGGCCGGCCGTTCAACCGACGGGCCCCGGCACACGGCCGGATCGCCCGTCAGGCAGACGGGCCCTCGGCCTCCGCCGTCTGCCCGGCCCCGCCCGGCTCCCGCCGAGCGGGCAGGTGGCCGGTGAAGGCGAAGCCGACGAGCGTGATCCCGGCGGCGGCCAGGAACGACACCTTGAGGCCGTCGAGCTGGGCCGCGCTGTAGGACTCCACGATGGCGTCCGCCTCCTGCGGCGGAACGGCGGTCTGTGCGAGCGCGGCGGAGAGCTGGTCCGCGGGCACGAAGCTGACGCCGGCCTCGATCCTGATGCCGGCCTGCTGCCGCACCGGCTCCGAGATCTGCGGGTGCTCGGCGACGGTGCTGCCGAACGCGGCCGTCAGGGCGCCGATGAGGATGGCGCCGATCAGCGCGGTGCCCAGCGACGACCCCAGGTTCTGCGCGGTGTACTGCAGCCCGCCGACCTCGCTGCGGTCCTCCTCCCCGACGCTCGACTGCACGACGTTGCCCAGCTGGGAGGCAAGCAGCCCCATGCCGATCCCCAGCAGGGCCATCGCCAGCGCGAAGGACAGGTCGTCGAGCTCCGGCTTGACGGTGCCGACCAGCCACAGCGACGAGACGAACAGCACCAGCAGCCCGATCCGCACCACCGTCCTCGGCGAGGCGAACCGGCCGAGGAACGGGCCGGTCATGGAGGTCACGAGCATCGTGACGGACACCGGCAGCAGCCGGAGGCCCGTCTCGAAGGCGTCGTGGCCCTGCACGACCTGGAGGTAGAGCGGGATGACGAAGAACAACCCGAGGAGGATCAGGTTCTGGCTGAAGAGCATGAGCAGGCCGGACCGCAGCGGCGGGATGCCGAACAGCCCGAACCGGACCAGCGGATCCTCCCGGCGCAGCTCCCACGACCGGAACAGCACCAGGAACACACCGCCGAGCGCGACGGCGAAGAGGGTCGGCGAGAACCCGAGCACCGTGAACGGCGGGTTGCGGGGCTGCAGCCAGCCCCAGGAACTGCTCTGCAGGACGGCCAGCACCACCAGTCCCAGCCCGGCCACCGACAGCAGCACGCCGACCACGTCCAGCCGCGTGCGCCGCTCCGGTGCCGGTTCCGGCGCGATCCAGCCCATCAGCAGGAGGATGACCACCACCAGGACGACCTCGCCGGCGAAGACCAGACGCCAGGTCAGGTAGGTGGTCAGCCAGCCGCCGAGCAGCGGGCCCACGGCGATGCCCGCCCCGGCCAGGCCGCCGATGACGCCGTAGGCGGTGGCGCGGTCCCGTCCCCGGTAGGCTCCGGCCACCAGCGCGGCCAGCGCCGGGAGGACCAGCGCGGCTCCCAGGCCCTCGATCACCGACCAGCCGAGTGCCAGCACCCACAGGGTGGGGGCGACCGCGGTCAGCCCCGATCCCACGGCGTAGACGACCAGGCCGAGCCGGAACATCCGCCGGCGTCCGAACATGTCGCCGAGCTTGCCGCCGGTGATCATGAAGGCCGCCATCACGAGCGTGTAGAGGGTGATGACCGCCTGGATCGCCGTGACGTCGGTGTGGAAGTCCTCGACCAGCTGGCTGATGGACACGTTCATCACGGACGCGTCGAGCACCATCAGGAACTGCGCCGTGCCCAGGACGATCAGCGCTCTCCACCGGTTCACCGTGTCTCCTCGCGCTCACCGATCCGTACGCCCGGGTTGGACGCCCACACGGTTCGTGTTCCCGCAACGATGCTGGACCGGACGCCCGCGGCCGTGGCTCACCCCGTCTGGGTGATCCCCCGGGGCGACGCGGCGCGCAGCCTGGTCACACGGGGATCGGCGAGGACCGGCGGAGCATTCCAGGGAAGGACGCTTATGCGTTACGAGTTCCGTATCGCCGGGGCGATGCCAGAAGTGACTGTCCGCGAGGCGTTCCCGGAGTTGGAGAGCGTCTTCGTGCCGAACCAGACCCTCCTGTTCGGCCCCGTCACGGACGAGGCCCACCTCTACGGCCTGCTCGGCCGGTTCCAGGCGCTCGGCTTGCACGTCATGGAGCTCCGCCAACTGCCCGACCAGGACGCCCTCGGACGCCCCCGGAGCCGGACACCGGGCGGTTGAGCCCCGCCCCCGGGGCCGTCGGGACCGCCCCGGGCGTTGCGCCGAACGGCGGCCCGGCCGAGATGCCGCCCACCGTCCGGTCGCCCAGTCTTGGACGGAATCCGGCGTGCCCGCGCCGGAGCGAGCCGCGGCGGTGGCCCGACCGCCGACATCGACCCGAGGGAGAGCGGCGTGGCGGAACGGCGGCACCGGCCCGGCCGCGCTGACTGGTTCCGCGCCAGGTCCGCCTGGCTGCAGGACCAGACGGCCACGCTGCGCGACGCCCCGTTCCCGCGCCGGCTCGCGGCGCAGCTGATCCACATCCACGTCCTGGACACCGCCACCCGTCTCGCCGCGCAGACGTTCCTGACCGCCCTCCCGGTGCTGTTCGTGCTGGCGGCCTTCATGCCGCAGGAGGTGCGCAGCAGCGCGGCCGACTCCATCAAGGCCGTCCTGGGGCTCAAGGGCGCCTCGCTGGACGAGGTCACCGGGGTCTTCCACCCCAAGGGGGAGGAAGCCACCACCGACACCTTCGGCGGGATCGGGATCCTGGTGACCCTGCTCTCGGCGACGAGTTGCAGCCGCATCCTGCAGCGGCTGTGCGAGCGGAGCTGGCACCTGCCCCACCTGTCGGGGCGTCTGGCGGCCTGGCGGTGGCTCGCCTGGCTGCTGGTGTGGCTGGCCGCGCTGGTCGTCCAGGGGAAGGTGCGGTCCGGATTCGGGGCGGGTGACGCGCTCGGGGTCGTCCTGTACCTGATCACGGCCACGCTGCTCTGGTGGTGGACCCAGCACCTGCTGCTCGGCGGCCGCGTCCCCTGGCTCCCGCTGCTGCCGGGGGCCGTGCTGACCAGTGCCGCGCTGACGACGCTCGCCTGGGCCTCGCGGATCTACGTCCCGCACTCGCTGAACCGCAGCGTGACCCAGTTCGGCCCGCTCGGCCTGGTCTTCACCCTGCTCAGCTGGCTCATCGTGGTGTTCACCGCCATCACGCTCGGGATCGGCGTCGGGTACGTGCTGGCGGGCCAGGGCCGGCTGGCCGGGCTGCTGGGCACGCCGGAGTCGCCCCCGGAGGAGGAGGACGCGGACGGACCGACCGCCCCGTAGACCGCGTTCACCCGTGCGGCCCAGTCGGCGCGCGTGCCGCGGCGGGAGCCGGGACCGTTCGGCGGACGGCGGTGGGGGCGTACGGCCCCGGCGGGCGGGACCGTGCGCCCCTTTGCCCGGCCGGGCCCGGTCGGAAAGGATGGAGGGGTCAGCGATCCGCGCTTCCCGTGCGCCGCCCACCTGAGGTGAGCACCATGACCCTCAGCCCAGACGTCGGCACCCCGGCCCGGCCGGTCGGGGTGCCCGGACGCGCCCCCGACGTACCGGCCCGGATTCCCGGCGGCGATCCGGTGCTCGCGGCCCGTTTCGCCGTCCCCGTGATCCCGGAGACGTTCGTCCACCGGCCGCGCCTGGTCGGGCGGCTGGACGACGGCCTCCGGACGTCCCTCCTGCTGGTGAGCGGCCCGGCCGGGGCCGGGAAGACCCTGCTCGTCGCCGACTGGCTGGCCACCGCCCGACTGCCCGGCCCCGCGGTCTGGCTCACCGTGGAGCGCGAGGACAACGCCCCCGGGGTCTTCTGGGCCTACCTGCTGGAGGCCGTCCGCCACCACGGCGTCGCCCTGCCGGACGACATCGGCAGTCCTGCCCGGGCCCAGGAGGTCGACCACTCGCTGCTGGCCCGGCTGGCCGCCCACCTGAGCCGGCGGGAGGAACCCCTGCTCCTCGTCCTCGACGAGTTCGAGCACGTGTCCTCCGCCGAGGTGGCCTCGGGGCTCCACTTCCTCCTCGGCCACGCGGGCCCCGGCCTGCGGCTGGCCGTGCTCAGCCGGACGGAGCCGCTGCTCCCGCTGCACCGCTACCGCGCCGCCGGCAGTGTCACCGAGGTTCGGGCCGCCGACCTGGCCTTCCGGCCGCCGGAGACCGCCGCGCTGCTGCACCGGCACGGCCTGGACCTCTCCGCCGAGGGCAGCCGGGCGCTGACCGAGCGGACCGGCGGCTGGGCCGCGGGCCTCAGGCTGTCCGCACTGGCCGCCCAGGGCGCCGGCGACCCCGAGGCCTACCTGGCGGAGTTCGAGGCCGGCGGGAGCACCGTCGCGGACTTCCTGCTCGCCGAGGTCCTCGACACCCAGTCCGCCGAGGCCCAGGACCTCCTGCTGCGCACGAGCGTCCTGGGCCGGGTCCACCCCGACCTGGCCGACGCGCTGACCGGCCGGCGGAACGCCGCCCGGATCCTCGCGGACCTCTCCCGGGCCAACGCCTTCGTCGAGCCCGTCGGGCACGCCTGGTACCGCTGCCACCCGCTGTTCGCCGAGATCCTGCGCGTCCACCTGGCGGCCCGCAGCCCGGGGCTGGAGCGGGAGCTGCACCGCAGGGCGGCCCGCTGGCTGACCGACGCGGGCCACCCGACCGACGCGCTGTCACACGCCGCCGCGGCCGGCGACTGGGAGTTCGCCGCGGCCCGGGTCGTCGACGGCCTGGCCCTCGGCACGCTCTTCACCGGCCGCGACGCGGAACGGCTCGACGCCCTGTTCGCCGGGATGACCCCGGACGCCGGCGGTGCGGCCCCGGAGCTGGTCCGGGCGGCCCGCGACCTCGCCCGGTACGAGGCGGACAGCGGCCTCGACCACCTCGGACGGGCCGAGGCGCTGCTGCGGGAGCACGACGGCGGGGACGCGTCGGCGGCCCTGCTGGGCGCGGCCCAACTGCGGGTGCTGGCGGCCCGGCTGCTCGGCTCGGCCGACCTGGCGCGGGCTGCCGCCGAAGAGGCCGAACGGCTCGAAGGGCTGGTCCCGCCGGGGCTGTTGGCGGAGCACCCCGAACTGCCCGCGCTCCGACTCAACGACCTCGGCGCCGTCCTGCTCTGGGAGGGCCGCCTCGACGCCGCCAAGGAGGCGCTGACGGCCGCGGCGAAGACGGCCGACGGACCCACCACGGCCGGTCCGCGCCAGGAGGCACTCGCCCGGCTCGCCCTGATCGACCTGCTCGACGGGCGGCCGGGCCGCGCCGAGGCCCGGCTGCGCAAGGCGGCCGCCGAGGCCGAACGCGCCGGCCTGCCGCCGGCCTCCCGCAGCGGGGTGGGCCACCTGGTGCTGGCCGCCCTCGCCGTCGAGCACGACGACCTGACCGCGGCGCGCGCGGCCGCCGACCGGGCGGCCGGATCGGCGGCGGCCCGTCACGACCCGGCCGTCGCCGCCGGACTCGCGATCGTCCGGGCCCGGATCCTGCTGGCCGGCGGCCGTACCCGGGCGGCCCTGGACGCACTCGGCCGGGCGGCGGACGACGGGCCCGGCCCGGCCGGACCGCCGCCCTGGGTGCGGGAGGGCGTGGCCGTGCTCGCCTCGGCCGCGCACCTCGCCGAGGCCGATCCGGCCGCGGCCCTCGCGGCACTGGACGGCAGCGGCGCCGACGGCCCGGAGTGCGCCGTCGCCGCGGCGCAGGCACGGCTCGCCGCCGGGGAGAGCCGCAGCGCCCTGCGGATCCTGGACGCCGTCCCCGACCACGACGGCCACGGTCCCGGCGTCACCGTCCGGGTCCTGCTGGCCCGCGCGCAGGTCGCCGCCGCGCTCGGCGACGAGGCCGACGCCCGACGGCTGCTCGCCCGCGCCCTCGCGCTCGCCCGGCCCGAGAAGTTGCGCCGGCCGTTCCGGGACGCCGGGCCGTGGCTGCGGCGGCTGCTGCGGGCCCGGCCGTCGCCGGCGGACTCCCACGGCTGGCTGCCCGCCGACCTCCTGCCCGGCACCGCGGCCGCGGGAGGCGGGGAGGCCGCCGTGCCGGACGCCCCGGTCGAACCGCTGAGCGAGCGCGAACTCGACGTGCTGGAACGGGCCGCGCAGATGCTGTCCACCGAGGAGATCGCCGCCGAGCTCTTCCTGTCGGTGAACACGGTCAAGACGCACCTCAAGAGCATCAACCGGAAGCTCGCCGTCTCCGGACGCAGCCGGGCCGTCCGGCGGGCGCGCGAACTGCACCTGATCTGACCGCCCGCCGGGCGGCCCCTAATCTCGGCGGGCCCGACGGGAGCGCCAGTAGTGCCATCCGACCACCGCCGCGCTCAGCCCCAGCAGCACCAGGAACATCGCGAGCAGGGCGTTGTCGGCGACGCGCACCCCGGTGAGCAGCACGATCAGCACCGCCCCCACCGTCGCCAGAAACGCCACCACCGTCCGCAGCACCACCAGGAGCGCGCCGGGGCGCAGCACCGACCGGTTCCGGGTGCGGGCCGGTGCGTCCCCGGCGGCCGGCGACCCGTACCGCTGGAGGGCGCGGTCCGCGAGCTGGTTGGTGGCGCGGCGGTACATCTCGGCGCAGGCGGGCACCCAGACGAACGGCACCACCATCCCGACGAGCAGCAGCACCCCGATGCCGGCCCAGCCGAGCCACTTGCGGAGCCGGCCCCGGCTCGGGTCATCGGGGGTCACCAGGCCGATCAGGTACGCCTGTCGGCGGACGACGGACCACCAGGAGCCCTTGGGCGCGGTCTCGCCCCCGAACGCCGCCTCGGCATCCTCCTCCGCCTCGGCCCGGACCGCCTTCCGCAGGGCCGCCCTGGCCTCCGCGGGCGTCGAGTAGACCCCCTGCACCAGCAGCACCTCGACCGCCGCGTCGTCACCCCGGGGGTCGCGGCCGGCCAGGGCGCCCAGCTCCAGCACCATCTGCAGCTGGGCGAGCAGCGCGGCGACGAACGCGACCGGCAGCAGGAGGATGAAGGGGCCGCCGAGGAAGGAACCCTCCACCACCGACCGGTGCACGCCCCGGCCGATGACCTGCTCGGTGACCTCCGCCCGGCTCGTCCCCGCCCGTTCGGACGCGTGTGCCCGCGCCGCCGTGTCGGCCGCCTGGGGGCCCAGGAACTCCACCGCGAAGACGGCCAGGCGCTCGGGCATGCGGGCGGGGTCCGCCCGGACCGTCCGCAGCAGTGCCACCAGGCCGGGTCGTTGCCGTGCGCTCTCCGTTCCGCCCATCAGCCGCAGAATAACCCCGCCGGTCGGGGGCCGCCCCGGGGCGGACTCACCCGGTCCGGGTGATGCCCGGACGGGCCGCGGGCGCGTACATGGACGGTAAGGAGCGTCACCGGGTTCCCACCCGGGCTCGGGCGTCCGGGTGTACGCCCGGACGCCTCCGCTCAGCCCAGTACGCGCCCGCCCCCGCTGCCGGGGCGGACCGTCGACGTCAGGAGGCCTGTGGTGGACTACCCGTTGCTCGACATCTTCTTCACGACCATGTGGCTCTTCCTGTGGATCCTCTGGTTCTTCCTGCTGTTCCGCGTCTTCGGGGACCTCTTCCGCGACGACACCGTGGGCGGCTGGGGCAAGGCGGGCTGGAGCGTGTTCCTCATCTTCCTCCCGTTCCTGGGCGTGTTCGTGTACCTGATCGCCCGGGGCCAGGGCATGGGGCAGCGCGAGGTCCAGCGGGCGACCGAGGCGGAGCAGGACTTCCGCACCTACATCCGTGAGACGGCCTCCGACACCTCGGGGCCGGGCGCCCACGTCGACGAGCTGGCGCGGCTGGCCGAGCTCAAGGAGAAGGGCCACATCACCGAGGAGGAGTTCCGGCGCGCCAAGGCGAAGGTGCTCGCCTGACGGCCGGGAACGCGTGCTGACGGTCGGTCGCCGGCCCCCGGGTCGGCGGCCGGCCGCCGCGCGCCAGGCCGTCCGCAGCCAGGCCGTTCGCAGCCGGGCGGGCCGGGCCGTCCGGAGCCGTCAGCCGGCCGCCGACGCCGACTCGTCCACCAGGGCGCGGACGGCGGCGAGCTCCTCCGCCGCGGCCCGCACGGCCGCTGCGACGTAGTCCAGGCTCCCCGGACCCACCGGGATGCGCACCGGCAGCGGGCCGTCGGCGGCGACGATCCGCAGGACGTCCCGGGCGAACTCCTCGGGGCGGCCCATGGTCGGCAACTGCGCTATCCCGCGCAGCTGTTCGCGCATCGGGTCGGTGGCGTCGCGGTAGAGCGGGGAGCGGTCCGCGGCGTCGGTGAGCGAGGTGCCGTACCGGGTGGCGTAGCCGGCGGGCTCCAGGGCGGCGACCCGGACGCCGAACGGCGCGGCCTCGGCCGCCAGGGCCTGCGTCATGCCCTCCAGCGCGTGCTTGCCGGTGACGTACGCGGCCAGGCCGGGGAAGGACATCCGGCCGGCCAGTGAGGAGACGTTGAGGATGTGCCCGCCGCCCCGGGCGCGCATCACCGGCAGCGCGAGCCGGGCCAGCCGCCAGGGGCCGGCCACCAGCGTCTCCAGCTGGTCCCGCAGTTCCTCGTCGCCGACCTCCTCGACCGTGCCGAACACGCCGTTGCCGGCGTTGTTCACCAGGACGTCCAGGCCGCCGAGCCGGTCCACCGCGTCGGCGACGGCGCTCCGGCACTGCTCGGCGTCCCGGACGTCCAGGGCCAGCGGCAGGATCCGGCCGCCGTGGCACCGGTGCAGCTCCGCCAGGTCGGCGGGCTTGCGGGCGGTGGCCGCCACGGTGTCCCCGGCCTCGGCCGCGGCGGCGGCCAGCGCCCGCCCCAGCCCGGACGAACAGCCCGTCACCAGCCAGCGCCGTGCCATGCGGTACCCCCTCCGTGCCACCGAACCGTCGGCGTCACGGTCCCAGAGCGGGGGCCGGGTGCCCAGGCCTGCGGACAGCGCCCGCCGGGCGTACGGACGTGCGGGCGGGGCGCGGCACGCTGCCTCGCGCCCCCGCAGCACGCCCGTACGGGCGGCGGCGGTGTCACCAGCGGTCGTGCACCTGCGGGCGGATCCGGCGGTCGTACAGCTCCCGGACGGCCGCCAGGGTGGCCGACGGCAGCGGCGCCTGCTCGGCGGCGGCCGCGTTGGCCCGGGCCTGCGCCACGTTGCGGGCACCGGGGATCACCGTCGTCACCCCCGGCTGCTGGACGATCCAGCGCAGCGCCGTCTGCGCGGCGGTGGCGCCCGCCGGCGCGAGCGCGGCGAACTCCGCCGCAGCCTCGACACCGGTCGCGAAGTCCACGCCGGAGAAGGTCTCACCCTGGTCGAAGGCCTCGCCGTGGCGGTTGTAGGTGCGGTGGTCGTCGGGCGGGAAGACGGTGCGCTCGCTGTAGCGGCCCGAGAGCAGCCCCGAGGCGAGCGGCACCCGGGCCAGGATCCCCACCCCGGCCGCCTCGGCGGCGGGCAGCACCTGCTCCAACGGCTTGAGCCGGAAGGCGTTGAGGATGATCTGCACGCTCGCCACACCGGGGCGCGCGATCGCGGTCAGCGCCTCCGCGCAGGTCTCCACGCTCACGCCGTACGCGGCGATCCGCTCCTCCGCGACCAGGGTGTCCAGGGCGTCGAAGACCTCGTCCGAGGAGTAGACGGGCGTCGGCGGGCAGTGCAGCTGGACCAGATCGAGCCGGTCCACGCCCAGGTTGGCCCGTGAACGGTCGGCCCAGGCACGGAAGTTGGCGAGGTGGTAGTGCTCGGGCCGCTGCTCGACCCGGCGGCCGAACTTGGTGGCGACGAACACGTCCGCGTCCGGGCGGTCCTTCAGGAAGCGGCCGATCAGGCGCTCACTGCGGCCGTCGCCGTAGACGTCGGCGGTGTCGAAGAGCGTGACGCCGGCCTCGACGGAGGCCTCCAGGACGGCGAGGGCGTCCTCCTCCCGGACGTCACCCCAGTCCGCGCCGAGCTGCCAGGTGCCGAGTCCGACGATCGAGACGGGCCGACCTGTGCGGCCGAGTACGCGCTGTTCCATGCGACGACCCTCTCACGGCGGTCCGGCCCTGTCGCCCGGCGCCGCCGCGGGCCCGCCCCTCGGGACTCCGTCGACGAACCATCTGCCAAAGGTACGCATGTGCGCACGAAACGCCCTACGATGAGCGGATGAGCACCGGCACCCACCTGGCAGATGCGCACCGCTCGCAGCAGCGGGCCGAGCAGCGCCTGGACGTCGCCGCGTCCGTCCTGACACTGCTGGCCGACCGGACCAGGCTGGCGCTGCTGGAGCGGCTCGGCCGGGGCGAGGCGGACGTGACCACGCTGACCGAGGCGACCGGCGCCGCCCGGCCGTCCGTCAGCCAGCACCTGGCCAAGCTCCGGCTCGCCGGCCTCGTCGGCACCCGCAAGGAGGGGCGGCGGGTCGTCTACTCGCTGCGCCACGGCCGCCTGCGCCGGCTCGTGGACGAGGCGCTGAACGTCGCCGACCACCAGATCGGCCACCTGCCGCCGCACGACTGAGCCGCGCGAGCCGGGCGCGAGCCGGGCACAGGCGCGCGGACCGCGGAGTCCGGGCGGACCCGGGCGGACTTCCGATGAATAGGTGCACAGGTACGCACGCGTTCCTATGATGGGAGCACGCACCCACCGACCACCCCGACCGGCGACCGGGACGGGGCAGGAGCGCCCATGCTGTCCGTGCTGCGCAACCGCGCCTACCGCCACCTCTTCACCGCCCAGGTCGTGGCCCTGGTCGGCACCGGACTGGCCACGGTGGCGCTGTCCCTGCTGGCCTACCGGATCGCCGGCGACGACGCCTCGGCCGTCCTCGGCACCGCGCTGGCGATCAAGATGGTCGCCTACGTCGCCGTCGCGCCACTGGCCGGCGCGCTCGCCGGCCGGATACCCAGGCGGGCCCTGATGGTCGCGATGGACCTCACCCGGGCGTGCGTCGCACTGACCCTGCCGTTCGTCGACCGCGTCTGGCAGGTCTACCTCCTGATCTTCCTGCTCCAGGCCGCCTCGGCCGCCTTCACCCCGACCTTCCAGGCCACCGTTCCGGACGTCCTGCCCGCCGAGCGCGACTACACCAACGCCCTGTCGATGTCCCGGCTCGCGTACGACCTGGAGTCGCTGTTCAGCCCCGCCCTCGCCGCGCTCCTGCTGACGGCGGTCCCGTACGACTGGTTGTTCGCCGGGACGGCGGTCGGCTTCCTCGCCTCCGCCGCCCTGGTGGTCTCCACCGTCCTGCCCAAACCGGCCCCGGTCGAGCCGGCGCCGGCCGGGTCGGCACCGGCCGGGCGGGCCGACGGCGTGTACGCCAAGGCCGCCTTCGGCACCCGGCTGTTCCGGGCCACCCCCCGGCTGCGCGCCCTGCTCGCCCTCGACCTCGCGGTCGCGGCCGCCGGCGCGATCGTGTTCGTCGACACGGTCAACGTCGTCCGCGACCACTTCCACCGCCCGGCCGGGGCCGTCTCGCTCGCGCTGGGCGCCTACGGGGCCGGCTCGATGCTCGCCGCGGTCCTGCTGCCCCGCGTCCTGGGCCGGCTCGGCGACCGGGCCGTCATGCTGCCCGCCGCCTTCGCCCTGCCGGCCGTCCTCGCCGCCGTCACGGCGATCTCCGCCGCCCCGGCCGGGACCGGGACGTGGCTGGGCCTGCTCGCCGCCTGGGCCCTCGTCGGCGCCGGCAGCTCGGCCGTGCTCACCCCCGGCGGGCGCCTCATCCGCCGCTCGGCCGCCGACGCCGACCTGCCCGCGGCCTTCGCCGCCCAGTTCTCGCTCTCGCACGCCTGCTGGCTGCTCACCTACCCGCTCGCCGGGTGGCTGGCCGCCGGCGCGGGGCTTCCGGTCACCGCCGTCGTCCTGGGCCTGCTCGCCCTGGCCGCCGCGACGGCGGCCACCGCCCTGTGGCCGTCCCGCGACCCCGGGGCCCTGGAACACCTGCACACCGACCTGCCCGCCGGGCACCCCCATCTCGCCGACGCGCACGCGACCGCCGGCGGCGCCTGGCAGCACGGCCACCACTACGTCATCGACCGGAACCACCACAGCTGGCCCCGCCCGACCGGCGCCCGCACCCGTGCCACCGCCGGCTGACCCCGCCGCCCCGCCGCCCCGCCGCCCCGCCACCCGGCCGAACCCGAGCCGAAGTCCTACTGACCGGTACCTCAGACCGCGGAGCCGATCACGTCGGCGCGCCCCGGTAAGGTGGTGCACCGTGGCCAGTCGTAAAACGTCGATCCTGGAAGCCGCGGCACGGGTGATCGCCCGCCGCGGGGTGCGCGGACTGAGGGTGGAGGAGCTCGCCGCGGAGGCGGGCGTCTCGACCGCGCTCATCTACTACCACTTCAAGGACCGCACCGGGATCCTCCGTCAGACGCTGGAGTTCATCAACGACCGGGCGGAGCGCTACACGACCGACCGCGCCCCGGACGCCCCGCCGCTGACGGCGCGCGAGGAGCTGGAGCAGACGCTGCTGCTGGAACTCCAGGACACCGTCGAGGTACGGGAGAACAGCACGGCCTGGGGTGAGCTGCGGGCGAGCGCGGTCTTCGACGAGACCCTGCGCGAGGACCTGGCACGGGCCACCCGGGTGTGGGTGCAGGAGATCGCCGAACTGCTCGGGGTCGTCCGGCCGATGGCCTCGGCGGTCGCACTGGCCGGCGCGGCGGAGCGGCTGACGGCGCTGCTGGAGGGGCTGAGCACCCGCTGGCTGAGCGGCAGCCTCCCGCTGGCGCACGCCCGGACGCTGATGGCCGACGCGATCGAGGCCGAAGTGGCCCGGCTCGGCTCCTGACCGACCCCTGATCGGCTCCTGATCCGTGGGGGTTCCGTGCGGATTCCGCACGGAACCGACGGAGGACGTCACGCTCCGCACCGCTCCCGTCAAGGATCCGTCATGGCACGCCCGTGGGTTTGACTGATTTTTCAGTCAATGTAAGCCTGAGTCCGCAGGCAGGGTTGCTGCCGCCGGTCCGCGCCGTCCGTGGTGCGCCGGTACGTCGCGGCGCGAAGAGTGGACCACGCGGCCCGCACCCTCCCCGGCACCGTCGCACGATCTGGAGACCCTCATGACCCACTACCGCGATGACCGTTCCGCCGAGCAGCCCTACCCCTGGGTGCCGGCGGACGACGTCCCGCACGCGCGGACCTGGATGTCCTGGCCCTCCCGCCGGGGGGTGTGGGGACTGCGCCTGGGCGGCGTCCAGGAGGACATCGCCCTGATCGCCCGGACAATCGCCGAGTTCGAGCCGGTGGTCATGTGCGCCCCCGACGACTGGACGGCCGGCAAGGCCCAGTCCTGGTGCGGCAACGGGGTGGAGGTGATCACCGCCGTCCCCACCGACGACCTGTGGATGCGCGACATCGCGCCGGTGTTCCGCCGGGACGGGTACGGCGGCCTGGACGCCGTGGTCCTCAACTTCAACGGCTGGGGCAACAAGCAGGTGCACCACGACGACGCCCGGGCCGCCGAGCTGATCGCCACCCGCCGCGGCCTGCGCCACACCTACGCGGACTTCGTCGGCGAGGGCGGCGCCATCGAGACCGACGGCGACGGCACCGTGATGGCCACCGAGAGCAGCCTGGTCAACAAGAACCGCAACCGCGGCATGAGCCGGGACGAGATCGAGGAGGCCGTCCTGGAGGCCTACGGCGCGGACACCATGATCTGGCTGCCGGGCATCAAGGGCCAGGACATCACCGACGACCACGTGGACGTCACCTCCCGGTTCGTCCGCCCCGGCGTGGTGATGGTGCAGCTGCCGCCGGCGGACCGCAACGACGCCTGGGCCCGGGACGCCCGCGAGCAGTTCGCGATCCTCTCCGCCGCCACCGACGCCCGGGGGCGCCGCCTGCAGGTCATCCCCGTGCACGGCCCGGACACCGTCCGCTCCCGCAGCTCCAAGTTCGTCGACTCCTACCTCAACTTCCACCTCGTCAACGGCGGTGTGATCACGGCCCAGTTCGGCGACGCGTACAAGGACGCCGCCGCCCGGGACGCCCTCGCCTCGGCCTTCCCCGGCCGCGAGGTGGTCCAGATCGACGTCGACCGCCTGATGGCCGGGGGCGGCGGCATCCACTGCTCGACCATGCACGAGCCGGTGCCGTAGCCACCGCCGTAGCCACTCCCCTGCTCTGCCCTGCCCTGCCCCGACCTGCCGCACGAACCCGCACGAGCCCGCACGAGTCCACCCACCCCGACCCCGCTGGAGTTCCCGCATGACCAACGCCGTGTCCCGCCGTACCCTGATCCGCAACCTCGCCGGCGTCGGCGCCGGTGTCGGCGCCCTCGCGCTGGGCCTCACCGCCTGCGACCCCAACGACATCGAGGACCCGACCGGTGCCGTGCCGCCCACCCGGCCCGGCGGCACCCCCGGCGTGCGCCGCTTCGGCGCCGAGTGGGACAAGCACCTGCGCACCGTGATGTCCTGGCCCGCCTCCGAGAACGTCTGGGGCGACCAGCTCGCCGACGTCCGCCGGGACGTGGCCGGCCTGGCCCAGGCCATCGCCGCCCGCGAGCCGGTCGTGCTGATGGCCAGGCCCGAGCAGAAGGACGCCGCGCAGAAGGCCTGCGGCTCGGCGGTCGAGGTGGTGCCGATCGCCGTCGACGACCTGTGGGCCCGGGACACCCTGCCGGTGTTCGTCGAGGAGGGCGGCACGGTCAAGGGCGTCGACTTCAACTTCAACGGCTGGGGCGGCAAGCAGCAGCGCGGCAACGACTCCAAGGTCGCCCGCACGGTGCTGGAGAAGTACGGCGTCGAGCGGATCGAGACCCGGCTGGTCGCCGAGGGCGGCTCCTTCGAGACCGACGGCCAGGGCACCCTGATGGTGACCGAGAGCTCCGTCGTCAACGACAACCGCAACCCGGGCATGAGCCGGGACCAGATCGAGGCGGAGCTGAAGCGGCTCCTCGGCGTGACCAAGGTGATCTGGCTGGCCGGCGTCAAGGGCAAGGACATCACCGACGCCCACGTCGACTGCCTGACCCGCTTCGCCGCGCCCGGGGTGGTGCTGCTCGACCAGGCCTTCCCCGGCACCCCGGCGGACGTCTGGTCCCGCTCCGCCGACCAGGCCCGCGCCGTCTTCAAGGACGCCACCGACGCGACCGGCAAGAAGCTGCAGGTGGTCGAGCTCCAGCAGCCCGACCCGGACAAGATCACCGGCCGCGGTGACGCCTTCGTCTCCTCGTACATGAACTTCTACATCGGCACCAAGGGCGTCTACCTGCCGAAGTTCGGCGACGCCCGGGCCGACGACCGGGCGCAGCAGATCCTGAAGCAGTACTTCCCGACCCGGGAGATCGTCCCGGTGAAGATCGACGCGATCGCGGCCGGCGGCGGCGGGATCCACTGCGCCACGCACGACATCCCCGCCCTCGGCTGACCGGACGGGCCGGCCCGGGGCCCGGGGACGGGCTCCGGGCCGGCCTCCGAGGGGGGGGGGGGGGGGGGGGGGGGGCCGCCCCGCCCCCCCCCCCGCGCCCCCCCCCGCGGGGGGGCGGGGGGGGGGGGGGGGGGCGGCCCCCCCCCCCCCCCCCCCCCCCCTCGGGCTCACGCGACGGGCTGCTGCTGGGTGACGCAGTGGATGCCGCCGCCGCCCGCGCCGAGGTAGTCGATGTTGAGCTGCTCGACGGTGCGGCCCGGGAACAGCCGGGCGAGGGTGGACCTGGCGGCGCTGTCCGCCCTGGTGTCGCCGAACTGGGCGGAGATCACCGCGTTGTTGCACAGGTAGTAGTTGGCGTAGGAGCCGACGAAGTTGGGGTCCGTCGACCGGATCAGGTTGTAGTCGGGCCCCTGGATCCGGCTGACCGTGAACGGGGTGCCCTGGGCGCTGGTGGACGTGGTGAGCGTCTGGTACTGCTGGCGTTCGTCGTTCGACCAGACGTCGGTGTCGCTCGCCAGTGGCATCTGGACGGCGGCCGTGCCCGCGCCGAGGAAGCGGGACGTGGCGTCCACGTGGTCGTCGGTGATGTCCTGGCCGGCGATGCCGGTGAACCAGATCACCTTGGTGGCACCGTACGCGGCGCACATGGCGCCCTCGATCGCGGCCTGTGACATGCCGGGGTTGCGGTTGGCGTTGATGATGCTGCTCCGGGTGGCCATCAGCGTCCCGGCGCCGTCGGTCTCGACGGCGCCGCCCTCGGCGACCAGCCCGGCGGCGGTGAACGGCAGGCCGAGGTAGGCGGCGAGCCGCCGGGCGACCAGGGCGTCGTTGCCGTGCGGGTTCTGGTGGTTGCCCCAGCCGTTGAAGTTCAGGCCGATCGTGTCCAGGCCGCCCGCGCCGTCGGTGCGGAAGACCGGGCCGGTGTCGCGCATCCAGCAGTCGTCGACGGGGATGTCCCCGATGACGGTGACGGTCGAGCCGCACATCGACCGCGCCTTGGCCACGGAGGCCGGGTTGGCGCACATCGTCACCGGCTCGTACTTGGCGATGGTCTTCGCGATGAGGGCGATGTTCGACTGGACGCCGCTGAGCTTGTTGCGCCAGATGGTGGTGCTGTCCGGCCAGGCCATCCAGGTCCTGGTGTGCCGGACGGTGTCCAACGGCACCCGGTAGCCGGCGACGGCCGGGCCGGCGGTGGTGCGGCGCTGGGCCGCCAGTGCCTGCCCGCCGGTCGCGGCGGTCAGCGCGGTACCGGCGACGACGATCCCGGCGGCCGTCAGGAACCGCCGTCGGCCGAGCTGTGCGTGGAGCTCCGCGTGGGGTCTGGAGCTGTCCTCCATCACTGCCTCCTTGTCAAACTCCCCTGCTGGTGCAGCAGTTGACCGAAAAGGTAAAACTGGCCAAGCGCTCGGTCAATACTTTGCGCAGGTATCGGTGCCGATGCGCCCCTACCGCACTCCCGCAGTCGTTACAGTGGCGGCCATGGCGACACGGGCGACAGACGCAGCTCCGCGGACGGCCGCCGGACCGGGCGGCACCGGCCGGGCGCGCGCGTCCGCCAAGGGTGAGCAGACCCGGGCCAGGCTGATCGCCGCGGCGCGCACCCTGCTCGCGGGCGACGGCGCCGGGCGCTTCACCACCCGCAACGTGGCCGCGCTGTGCGGGGTCTCGCACGGGATGTGCCACTACCACTTCGCCGACCGCACCGACCTGATCGTCGCCGTGGTGGCGGACATCCGGCCCGAGTGGATCACGCCGCTGGAGGAGGCGGTGGCCGGCCCGGGCGGCTACGCCGAGCGCGCCGAGCAGGTCCTGGCCCTGCTCACCCGGCCCGAGAGCCCCGACCTGGCCCGCCTGCACGCGGCCCTGCACTGGCTCGCCCTGAACGACGAGCGGGTCCGCGCGAGCCTGGAGGCCGAGTACGCGCGGTGGCGGTCCTCCTTCGTCGCCCTGTTCCGCTGCCTGGTGGACGAGCGCGGCGACGGCGCCGATCCCGTTCCGCTCGGCGAGGCCTTCGCCGCCGCCGTGGACGGCCTCGCCGCCATCGGCTCGCTCGACGGGACGGTGGACGCCGAGCGGGTGCTGCGGACCCTGCTGGACTCGCTGTCCGCCGCGGCCTGACCCGTCGCCGGGCCCCTCGTCACGGGTCCGCACCGGTGGCGGCCGCGGCAGCCGCCTCGGCCCGCTTGCGGCGCTCGACGCGGGTGCCGGCCACGACGGTGAACGTGAGGCACGCCGCGATGATGCCCTCCGCCCAGAAGAAGGCCACGTAGTCGATGAGCGAACCGATCGGCGGCGAACCGGGTGCGGCGTTGCGCATCCCGATGAGCGCGAAGAGGGTCGCGGCCATCCACCCGAGCGAGGGCCAGACCATCCCCTGCCGCCCCCGGTAGAGCACCTCGGCCCCGGCCATCACCGCCAGCGCCAGCGCCCACATCGCCGCGATCATGAACCAGGCCAGGATGAAGGTGCTGCGCGCCCGGGTGACCGTACCGGCCAGGACGGTCGCCCCGGAGGCGCTCGGGGTGCTGGTCGGGTGGACGAGGAAGAACGGGTCGGCGTCCACGAAGACGACGCCGACGGGGACGCTGCCCGCGGTGTCCGCGGCCGCGAACGAGACCGCGAACCGGTGGCGGTCGAAGGGGTAGTCGGTCACGGTGCCGGCGTGGAAGTCGGCCGGCACCGGTTGGGGCGTCGCGGCCTCCCCCGCCGCCGCCCGCAGCTCGGTGCGGGTCGCCGACTGGACGGTGATCACGACCTGCCGGCTGAAGGCGACGGAGCCCGGCTCCGCGGCGAGGCCGCCGTGCGGGACCGGCACGACGAAGAGGGTGAGGTCCCCGGCCCCGGGGTCGATGTCCTGCGCGGTGACGTCCAGTTCGATCCAGTCGCCGCTCTCCGGGAGGGCCAGTTCACGGGCCTGCTGCCGGGTGTTGCGCTCGTTCAGGTACAGCGCGACGCCCGCCGAGCACAGCACCGCCACGATCAGCAGGGCGACGAGGAAGCGGTTGTCGCGCACCCGGGCGGCGGTCACGTCCGGCTGGACACGGACGCGACGGGCTGCTGCTGGGTGGCGCAGTGGATGCCCCCGCCGCCCGAGGCGATGTGGTCGATGGAGACCTGGGCGACCCTGCGGCCCGGGTGGAGGTCGCCGATGATGCCGGCCGCGTGGTCGTCGGCGGCCTGGTCGCCGAAGCGCGGGACGATGACGCCGCCGTTGCAGACGTAGTAGTTGATGTAGGTGGCGAGGAAGTTCTTGCCGGCGCCCTGGATCAGGTCGAAGTCCGGCTCGGGCAGGTCGACCACCTTGAGCGCGCGGCCCCTGGCGTCGGTCGCGGAGGCGAGGACCTGGACGGCCTGTTCGGAGGCGGTGGTCCAGACGTCCGGCGGGGTGTCGGCGGCGGGGCGGTGCAGCACGACGGTGCCCGGCTCGGCGAAGCGGGCGAGGGCGTCCACGTGGCAGTCGGTGATGTCCTGCCCGGCCACGCCCTTGAACCAGATCACCTTCTCGACGCCGAGCAGGTCCTTGAAGCCCGCCTCGATCCGGTCGCGCGAAATGCCGGGGTTGCGGTTGTCGTTCACCCAGGAGCTCTCGGTGGCCATCAGGGTGCCCTCGCCGTCCACTTCGATGCCGCCGCCCTCGCCGGTGATCGGCGCCTGGACGCGGGTGATGCCGTAGTGGGCGAGGAGGTTGCGGGCGACCTGGCTGTCGTTGGCGTGGGTCTGCTTGTTGCCCCAGCCGTTGAAGTTGAAGTCGACGCCGGCGATCCCCAGCGGGCCGGTGACGAAGGTCGGGCCGGTGTCCCGGGCCCACAGGTCGTCGACCATCAGCTCCAGTACCCCGACCGAGGAGCCGCAGGCCTGCCGGGCCTGGTCGGCCTGGTCCGGACGCGCCAGCAACACCACCGGCTCGAAGCCGGCGATCGTCTGCGCCAGCGTCGCGATGTCCTGCCGGACGCCGGGCAGTTGGTCGCCCCACACCTCCTCCAGCGCGGGCCAGGCCATGAAGGTGCGGGTGTGCGGGCCCGACTCCGCGGGCATCGCCCATCCGGCCGCGGCCGGGCTGCCCGACGGGGCCTCCGCCGTGCTGCCGGGGCCGGGCTGCTCCTCGTCGCCGCCGCCGGAGGAGCAGCCGGTCAGCGCCAGCGCGGCGAGCGCGGCCCCGGACTGCAGGAGCGAACGGCGGGACGGCCGGGGGTGAGCCATGGGGCCTCGTTCCGGTAGGTGTCGGGTCCGGCTCCGCAGGCTACTGACAGGGCGGTCAGGATCCGGCACGGCACGCATCCGCCGTTCGGGGGAAACCGCTCACGGCCCTTCGGTGGCGGCCTCCCGTTCGCGGAGCAGCCGGTGCTCGGTGCAGATCCCGCACCGGTGCGGTAGAGCACCTCGGCGGCGCCGAGCACGGCCCGGGCCGGCGCCCACGCCGCCGGGCCGGGCAGGTTCGCTGCCGGCCGGCGCCCTGCGCCGGTCTTGCTCGGTCGCCCCGGACCGGCAGGTCCCTCGGCCTGCCGGTCCGGGGCCGTCTTACAGTGCGCGGCGCGCGGCGGCGATCCGGTCGGGATCCCAGCCGGGCCGCGGGACGGACTCCAACAGCAGCCGGGTGTAGGCGTGTTGCGGGGAGTCGAGGACCCGGTCGGTCGGCCCGGACTCGACGACCGCGCCGTGCCGCATCACGATGACCTCGTCGGTGACGCAGCGGACGACACCCAGGTCGTGGGTGATGAAGAGGTACCCGACGCCGGTCTGTTCGCGGATGTCGGCGAGCAGGTTGAGGACCTGCGCCTGGACCGAGACGTCCAGCGCGGCGACCGCCTCGTCCAGCACCAGGACGGCCGGCTGGACGGCCAACGCCCGGGCGATGGCGACGCGTTGGCGCTGTCCGCCGGATAGCTGCCGGGGCAGCGCCTCGGCCGCCCTGGTGCCGAGGCCGACCTGGTCGAGGAGTTCCCGGATCCGGGCCCCGTGGTCGGTGCCGGGGAAGTGCAGCCGCAGAGTCTCCCGCAGCACGGCCTCCACGCTGGTGCGCGGATCCAGGGAGAGGTACGGGTCCTGGAAGACCATCTGGACCTCGCGGGCGCGGGCCAGCCGCTCGGCCCTCCCCCGCACCCGGCCGCCGCGGGCCCGGCCCTGGACGGTGACCCGCCCCTCGTCGGCCTGTTCGAGGCCGACGATGATCCGGGCGGTGGTCGTCTTCCCGGAGCCGGACTCGCCCACGATGCCGAGCGATCCGCCGGCGGCGAGGGTGAAGGAAACGTCGTCCACCGCCCGTACGGTGCCGAAGGTCCGGCACAGCCCGGTGACCTCCAGTACGGCCTCAGACATCGAGGGGGCTCCCTTCGAGCGGGTGGTGACAGGCGACGGCGTGCTCCCCCTGCGGTTCGGGGGTCTGCTCCCGGCACGGCTCGGTCGCGTAACGGCACCGGGCGGCGAATGCGCAGCCGGTCAACTCCTGCCGCAGGTCCGGCGGTTGGCCGTCGATGGCGGCGAGCCGGCCGGTCCGGGAGTCCAGCCTCGGGGTGGAGGCCAGCAGCGCGGCGGTGTAGGGGTGGCGGGGCCGTTCGAACAGCGCTCCGGCGGGGCCGCTCTCGACGATCCGCCCGGCGTACATCACGCAGACGCGGTCGCTGATGGCCGCGGCGAGCCCGAGGTCGTGGGTGACGAACAGCAGGCCGGTGCCGAAGCGTTCGCGCAGCCGGCCGAGGAGCGCGATGACCTCGGCCTGGCTGGTGACGTCGAGCGCGGTGGTGGGCTCGTCGGCGAGCAGCAGGACCGGGTCGCCCATCAGCGCGGCGGCGATCATGACGCGTTGGAGCATGCCGCCGGACAGCTGCCCCGGGTAGCGGTGCAGCAGTTCCTTGCCGAGGCCGACGGCGTCCAGGAGTTCGACCGCGCGCCGCTCGGCGTCGGCCGCACCCGTCCGTCCGCCGAACCGCACGCCCTCGGTGAGGAAGTCGCCGACGCGGCGCAGCGGGTTGATGGCCGCCCTGGGGTCCTGGAAGATCATGGCGGCCCGGCCGGTGCGCAGGGCGCGCAGCCGGTCGGGGCCCATGGTCAGGACGTCCTCGCCGTCGACCAGGACGCTGCCTTCGGTGGTGGCGCCGGGCGGCAGCAGGCCGAGGGCGCTGCGCGAGGTGAGGCTCTTGCCGGAGCCGGACTCGCCGACCAGGGCGACGGTCTCCCCGGGGCCCACGGCGAGGTCGACCCCGTCGAGGACGGGCCGGGCGGTGCCGGGCAGGCGGAGCCGCAGGCCCCGGATGTCGAGGGCGTTCACGTGCTGCTCCGATTCATGGGGTCCTCCGGGCGACGCGGTCGGCCCAGCGCTCGCCGACGACGTTGAACGCGACGACGGTGAGCACGATGAGGACGCACGGCAGGATCGCGGAGAGCGGGTAGCCGTGCTGGATCGCGGTCTGGCCGTCGAAGACCATCCGCCCCCAGTCGGGGGTGAGCGCGGGGACGCCGAGGCCGAGGAAGGAGAGGCCGGCGAGGTCCATGAGGGCGTATCCGAAGTTGATGGTGGACTGGGCCAGGACGATCGGGGCGATGTTGGGCAGGACGTGCCGCAGGCAGATCTGCAGGGTGGAGTGGCCCTGGACCTGGTACGCGGAGACGTACGGCCGGGATCGTTCGGCGAGGACGAGCGAGCGGGTGAGCCGGGAGACGTACGGCAGGTAGGCGATCGCGAGGGCGATGACGGGGGCGAGCAGGCCCTCCCCGTAGACCGAGACGATCAGGATGGCGAGCAGCATGCCGGGGAAGGCGAAGACCAGTTCGGTGCTGCGGGAGAGGACGGAGTCGAGCCAGCCGCCCCGCCAGCCGGCCGCGAGGCCGATGACGACGCCGGCGACGGTGGAGAAGACGACCACGCCGAGCGGGCCGAGCAGGGAGGTGCGGGCTCCGAGCAGGAGCCGGGACAGGGTGTCGCGCCCGGCGGCGTCGACGCCGAGCAGGTGGTCGGGCGAGGGGCCGGCCAGGGCGTTGCCGAGGTCGACGGCGTTCGGGTCCTGCGGCGCGATCCAGGAGGCGAGCAGGGCGGCGATCACCACCAGGACGACGATGCCGAGGCAGGCCAGGTGGAGCGGGCCGCGGGCGGCCTTGAGCCGGCCGAGTCCGGGCCGACGGGTGAGGGCGACACTCATGCGCCGGACCTCCTCGTGCCGAGGGTGACCCGGGGGTCGACCAGGGGGTGGAGCAGGTCGACGACCAGGTTCACCACCATGAACAGGGCGACGATCAGCAGGGAGATCGCCTGGACGGTCGGGAAGTCCTTGGTGGTGGTGGACAGTTCGAGGAGCTGGCCGATGCCGCCGATGCTGAAGGCCGACTCCACCAGGATGGTGCAGACCAGCAGGGTGGAGACGATCAGGCCGCCGGTGGTCAGCACGGTGCCGAGCGAGTTGCGGAACACGTGGCGGCGGATCACCTCGCGCTCCGGCACGCCGCGGCTGCGGGCCACGGCCACGTGCTCGCCCTCCAGGGCCTCCAGCATCGCCGAGCGGGTGACCCTGGCGAGCATCCCGATCAGGTACAGCGCGAGCGCGATCGCCGGCAGGGTGAGGTGCCACAGGAGGTCGCCGAAGCCGTCGCCGGTGCCGCTGGTCGGGAACCAGCCCAGCTTGACCGCGAACAGGCCCTGCAGCAGGACCGCCGCGACGAAGGAGGGGGTGCCGACGGCGAGCGTGGTGGAGAGCAGGATCGCGGTGTCCGTCGCGCCGCCGCGCACCGCGCCGATCCAGCCGAGCACCAGGCCGATGACGACGACCACGAGCAGCGCCATGGCGACCAGCGTCAGGGTGGCGGGCAGCCGGTCGGCGAGCAGCTTGGACACGTCGGTGCGGTAGGTGATGGAGCGCCCGAAGTCGCCCTGCAGCACCTGGCCCAGCCAGCGGAAGTACCGGACCAGGAACGGGTCGTCGAGGTGGTACTGGTCGTTGATCGCCTGCAGGGCGGCCGGCGAGGCCGACCGGCCCGACAGGAGGAAACTCGCCGGGTTGCCCGGCGCCAGGTACATCGCGCCGAAGACCACGAAGGACGCGCCGAGCAGGGTGGCGGCCATCTCCACCAGTCGCCGGGCGGCGAATCTCAGGAAGTTCACCGGGCGGCCCCCACGTCGGCCGCCCACGGGTAGTACATGTAGGAGATCGTGGTGGGGGCGCCGGTGATGCGCTTGTTGAGGAAGACGGCGGTGGGCCACTCGGCGACCGGGATCCACAGCAGCTGCTGGGAGGCGGTCTGCTGGAGCTTGGCCTCGATCGCCCCGCGCTTGGCCGGGTCGTACTCGGCGGTGGCCTGGTCGACGAGGTCGTCGTAGGTCTTGTCGCTGTAGCCGGCGAAGTTCTGGTAGGCGCCGGTCTTGAAGTTGACGAGCAGGTCGAGCGGGTCGGTGACGGAGTCGTAGTACGTCTCCGGGAACAGGTCGATGCCCTCGCGTGCCTTGGCGTCGGTGAACAGCGCGGTGAAGGCGTTCGGGGCGATCGTCTTCAGCTGGATGTCGAGCCCGATCTTCGTCCCGGCGGCCTGGACGGCGGTGGCGAGCAGCGAGACGTCCTGGCCGATGGTGCTGGTGGCCATGACGAGCGTCTTGCCGCTCGCGCCGGCCTCCTTGACGAGGGCCTTGGCCTTGTCGATGTCCTGCGCGGTGGGGGTGAGGCCGTCGAAGGCGGCCTTGCGGACGTCGTCGGGGGCGGTGCCCCAGGCGGCCTTGGTGGTGAGGGAGCCGGTGACGGTGCCGGCGCCGGCGAGGCCGGTCCTGACGAAGCCGGAGCGGTCCAGGGCCAGGGACAGCGCCTGGCGGACGCGCAGGTCGCCGAGCGGGCCCTGCATGTTGGTGACGTTGACGTTGACGGTGCTCAGGCCCTCGCCGAAGTAGAGCGTGCCGGGGCCGTTCTTCTTCAGCCGGTCGTAGCTCTCGGTGGGGATGAGGTAGCCGCCGTCGACGTCGCCGGTGAGCATCGCGTTGGTGCGGGCGGACGCGTCGGTGAGGAAGCTGAACACGACCTTCCTGGACTTGGCCTTGGTGCCCCAGTAGTCGTCGAAGCGCTGCAGCTCGATCGACTGGCCCTTGGCCCAGGCGCCCAGCTTGAAGGGCCCGGTGCAGTCGAGGCCGCCGCTGGTGCCGTAGTCCTTGCCCGCGGCCTCCACCCCCGCCTTGGCGGCGACGACGCCCGCGGCGGTGGCCATGTACTGCGGGAACTGGGAGTCGGGCTGCTTGAGCTTGACGGTGACCTGCAGCGGGCCGGTCGCGGTGACGGTGTCGACGTTCTGGAACACCTGGTTCCAGGCGGCCGCGTTGTCCGGGTTCATCTGCCGGCCGAGGCTGTACACCACGTCGTCGGAGGTCATCACCGTGCCGTCGTGGAAGTGCACGCCGGAGCGCAGGTCGTAGACCCAGGTGGTGGGATCGGGGTTCGAGGCCTTCTCGGCCAGGCCGGGAGCCAGGGTGAGCTGGGGCGTCCAGCGCATCAGGCTCTCGCAGACGTTCGCGAGGACGGTGTTCTGCGGGTAGTCGAACGCCTGGAGGTAGTCGAGCGTGGGCGGCTCGGCGTAGGTGGCCCAGGTGAAGGAGTCGAGCTCGCCCTTGGCCGGCGGGGTGTCGGCCGACAGCTGCACCGAGGCCTGGTCGGATCCGGAGTGCGGCGGGCCGGAGCAGGCGGCGACCAGGGCCGCCGCCGAGAGCAGCGCGGTGGCGAGGACGAGCCGGCCGCGGGCGGTGGCGCGTCTCGCGGGCGCGGTGGGAGTCATGAGGGTTCTCTCCGTTCGCTGGCGAGGGGTCAGGCGCGGGCGGCCGGGATCTGCTGGGTGATGCAGTGGACGCCGCCGCCGCCGTAGGCGATCACCCTGGCCCGCACACCGACGACCTTCCGGTCCGGGTAGGCGGCGGCGAGCACGGCCAGCGCGCCCTCGTCCTCGGGGTGGTCGGCGACCGGCACGACGACACCGCCGTTGGCCAGGTAGAAGTTCAGGTACCCCACCTCGACCTCGCGGCCGTCGACCTCGACGAAGGCGGCCTGCGACAGGTCGACGATCTCGAAGGGCCGGCCCTGGGCGTCCGTGGAGTGCTCCAGCACGGTGCGGTTGGCGCGCATCCGCACGTAGTCCGGGTGCTCCGGGTCGGCGGGGAGCTGCAGCACGACCTTGCCGGGGGCGACGAAGGCGCAGACGCCGTCCACGTGGCCGTCGGTCTCGGTGTCCAGGGCGCCGCCGTACGGCAGCCAGATCACCTTGGTGACGCCGAGGCGGGCCTTCAGCTCGGCCTCGATCTCCTCCCGGGTCAGGTCCGGGTTGCGGTTGGGGTGCAGCAGGCACTGCTCGGTGGTGATCAGCGTGCCCTCGCCGTCGACGGTGATCGCGCCGCCTTCGAGGATCATCTCGGAGCGGATCGCGGGGGTGCCGAGGTGCTCCAGCAGCAGGCCGCTGATCCGGTCGTCGGCGTCCCAGGGGCTGTGCTTGCGGCCCCAGGCGTTGAAGCGGAAGTCCACGCCGGCCCGGGCGCCGTTGCCGTCGAGGACGAAGATCGGCGCGGAGTCGCGGAACCAGGAGTCGTCCGTCGGCAGCTCGACGACGGTGATGCCCTCGCCGCCCTCGCCGGCGCCCTCGCCGCACAGGGCGCGCGCCTCGTCGCCGTGGCCGGGCGGCGCCACCATGGTGACCGGCTCGAACTCCGCGATGGCGCGGGCGACCGCCGCGTACTCGCGCTTCACCTCGTCGAGGGTGTCGCCCCACAGGTCGGGGCGGACGGGCCAGGCCATCAGGCAGCCGTCGTGCTCGGTCCACTCCGCGGGCATGCGGTACGTCACGGGATACCTCTTCTGTTCGGCCCCGGCCGGTCCGGCGCGCTGGGCGCGCGGCGGTCGGGGGGAGGGTGGTGGAGCGGGAGGCCCCGGCGGCCCGTCTCCGTGGGGGGATCCGGACGGGCCGCCGGGGAGTCTCAGAGCGCCGGCGGAACGGCCGGCTGGGACTGGGTGGCGCAGTGGATGCCACCACCGCCGGAGGCGATGTTGTCGATGTTCAGCTGGACGACGTCCCGGCCGGGGAACTCGGCCTGGAGGATCGCGTAGGCCTGGGCATCGGCCGAGGCGTCGCCGAACTGAGGGACGAAGACGGCCCCGTTGGCGACGTAGAAGTTGGTGTAGCTGGACAGGAAGTCCTTGCCGCTGCCGCGGATCAGCGTGCGGTCGGGGCCGGGGAGTTCCACGACGGTCAGCGGGCGCCCCCGAGCGTCGGTGGCGGTCCGCAGAACCTGCCTGGCCTGCTCGTAGACGTCGATCCAGATCCGGTCGGTGCCGGGGCCGGGCTGGTCGAGGATGACGCGGCCGGGCGAGGTGAAGCGCGCCAGGCAGTCGATGTGGTCGTCGGTGATGTCCTGGCCCGCCAGCCCGGCCAGCCAGATCACCTTGTCCATCCCGAGCGTCGACTTCAGGGCCTGCTCGGCCTGGTCCCGGGACATCCCGGGGTTGCGGTTGGAGTTCACCAGCGAGCTGACGGTGGCCAGCAGCGTGCCCTGGCCGTCCGTCTCCAGGGCGCCGCCCTCGCCGACGAAGGGGGCCCGGATCCGGTCGACGCCGTACTGCGCCAGCAGGGCGGCCGCGACCGCGGCGTCCTCGGTGTAGCGCTGGTAGTACGGGGTGCCGCTCTTGCCCCAGCCGTTGAAGTTGGTGTCGACGCCGGCGACGGCGCCCGGCGCGACCACGAAGGTCGGGCCGAAGTCGCGGATCCACAGGTCGTCGTTGGAGATCTCGACCACGGTGATGGCGTGGTAGGCGCCGGGGCCGCAGTAGTACTGCGCGTCGGCGGCCTGGCCGGGGCGGGCGACCACGACGACCGGCTCGTAGCGGGAGATCTCGTGGGCGACGCGGGCGATGTCGTCGCGCACCGCCGAGAGCTGGGTCCGCCAGATCGACGGCAGGGCCGGCCAGGCCATGAAGGTGCGGTCGTGCCGGTCGCTCTCGGCAGGCATCCGCAGCTTCGTGGTGGCGCCCGCTGCGGCCGGGGCGGCGCTCGGGTCGGTCACCGCCGGGGTCGCGGCCCGGGCGGTCGCCGGCAGGACGGTACCGAGTGCGATCAGGGGTACGGCGGCGGCGCCGAGCCGGAGCAGGCCGCGTCTTGAGGGCGTGGGGGTGTGCATGTCGCTCCCTGTTCGAGTGGGAGGGGTGGGGGTTGCCCCGCATCCTCTACCGTACTGAAAATTCAGTCAAGCTTTCGGCTCAAAGCTGACGCAACTCACTGAAAGGATCATCAGGAACCTGTCTGACCAGTCAGGAAGCCCGGTAGAGTGGACGACCATGTCGGACCGTCGGACGGAAATACTCAAAGCCGCGACCAGGGTGATCGCCCGCCGTGGCGTACGCGGACTGCGCGTGGGCGAACTGGCGGCCGAGGCCGGGGTCTCCACCTCGCTGATCTACTACCACTTCACCGACCGCGCGGGCATCCTGCGCCGGACCCTGGAGTTCATCAGCGACCGCGCCGACCACTACACCGCCGACGACGAGCCCGAACCCCGGACCGAGGACCCGCGGGCCGACCTGGAGCGGGTCCTGCTCAGGGAGCTCCAGGACAGCACCGAGGTGCGGGAGAACAGCACCGCCTGGGGCGAGCTGCGGGCCAGCGCGGTCTTCGAACCGAGCCTGCGCGAGGACCTGGCGAGGACCACCCACACCTGGGTGCACGACATCGCCGAGCTGCTCGCCCGGGCCGACCCGACCGGCACCGCACCCGCGCACGCGGCCTCCGCCGAGCGGCTCACCACCCTCGTCGAGGGGCTCAGCGTACGGTGGCTGAGCGGCTCGCTGCCCCTGGACCACGCGCGCCGGCTGCTGCGCAGCGCCCTCGACACCGAGCTGCACCCCGGCCGGCCGGCCGTCGGCGCCCGACCGGGCCGGTCACAGCTACCCTGACCCTACCTCTAAACTTCGCGATGCCGTCTGCGCCGACCAGCGCCGTGGCCGCCCCGGGACGCCGCTCCGGCTCCCGCACCCTCCTTGTCCGCCGAGAGAGGCCACCGCATGTCCGCCGACCGATCCCCCTTCGCCCTCCAGCCGGTCTTCCAGGAGCTGACCGCGGACGACCCGCGCGAGGTCGGCGGCCACCTGCTGTACGCCCGGCTCGGCGCCGGCGGCATGGGGCGCGTCTACCTCTCCTACACCCCCGGCGGCCGGCCGGTGGCCCTCAAGGTGGTGCGGCCCGAACTGGCCGAGGACCCGGAGTTCCGGGCCCGCTTCGCCCAGGAGGTGGCCAGCGCCCGGCGCATCCACGGCCTGTTCACCGCGCAGGTGGTCGACGCCGGCGTGGACGCCGCCACCCCGTGGCTGGCCACCACCTACGTGCCGGGGCCCTCGCTCCAGCAGGTCGTCCAGCGGTTCGGTCCGCTCCCGGAGCGGACCGTCCTGCTGCTCGTGGCCGGCATCGCCGAGGCCCTGCAGGCGATCCACGCGACCGGGGTGGTCCACCGCGACCTCAAGCCCGGCAACGTGCTGATCGCCTCCGACGGCCCCCGGGTGATCGACTTCGGCATCGCCCGCGCGGCCGACGCCAGCGCGCTGACCGGCACCGGACTGCGCATCGGCTCCCCCGCCTACATGGCCCCCGAACAGGCCATGGGCCGGGCCGCCACCCCGGCCACCGACGTGTACGCCCTCGGCGCCCTGGCCGTCCACGTCGCCGGCGGCACCCCGCCCTTCGGGGACGGCCCCGACCCGGCGGCGCTCTACCGCACCGTCCACGAGGAGCCGGACCTCGACCGGGTGCCGGAGAGCCTGCGCGCGCTGCTGCTGCACTGCCTCGCCAAGCAGCCGGAGGACCGTCCGACCACCGCCGAGGTGATCGCCGCCGCCCGCAGCCACCCGGCGGTGGGCGGCCACCTCCGGTTCGGCGAGGACTGGCTGCCGCACCCGCTGACCAGCCAGATCACCCGGCACGCCGAGCTGCCGCAGGTGCCCGCCGAGGCCGCCGCGCGCCCGGGCTGGGACTCGGCGCAGACGGTCCTCGCCCCGGGGGCCGCACGGACGCCGACGGTGCTCGCCCCGGTGTCCGCGCCGGTCTCCGCGTCGGCGGCGGCCTCCGCCGTGCCGTCGGCCTCCGGCGCGTCGACGGCCTCCCGGACGGCTCCGGGCGAGGACGTCACGGCGGAGCGCCGGGGCCGGGGCCGCCGGAGCGGGACCGGCCGCAGACGCGCCCTGGGCCGCACCGCGCTGACCGCCGCCGTCGCTCTGACCGTCGGCGCCGCGACGGCGGTCTTCCTGCTCGACGACCCGGACTCCGGGGAGGCCGTGGCCGACGAAGCCCCGGCGTCCGCCTCCGCCGTGCCGGGCAGCCCGGCGCCGGCCACGCCGACGGCCACCGCGAGCCCGACCCCCACCCGCACCGCCGGCGCCTCCCCCACCGCACCGCCCGGGCCCGCCGCCGAGTACGCGCCGGTCTACCGCTCGGTCGAGCTGACCTCGGCGGACGCCGGCTACGAGTTCGACCTCGCCACCGGCACCGTCGTCCCGACCGACAGCGTCTCCTGGTACCTGAGCCGCGGTGACGCCGAGTTCCTCGTCCCGGAGACCTCGGACTCCTTCATCGGCCGGGACGCCGGCCTCGGGGTGGCCGAGTGCCTCAAGGGCCTCGGCAGCCGTCCGGCCGGCCGGATCCCGTTCGCCGCCGTCGGGCCGCGCGGGGCCTTCTGCGTCCGGTCCGCGGACGGCCAGGACCTCGCCGTCGTCCGGGTGCTGTCGACCGCGGGCCCGGACGGGCCGGTCAGGGTGTCGCTGGACCACTACCGCCGCAACGGCTGAGAGCCGCCGCCCCCGCCGGGCGGTGGGGGAACGACGGCTCTCGGCTCCGGCCGCGGGCGCTCCCGCGGCCCTCCCGGTCAGACCGGCCGCTTCACCGGCTGGGCCGCCGGGCCCGCGGGTGACTGGGCGGAGGGCGTCTGACCCGCGGGTGACTGACCGGAGGGTGACGGGGCGGCCGGGGCGGCCGGTGGCTGTACCGCCGGGCCCGCGGGCGGTTCCGCCGGCGCCCCGCCCGGCGCCGACTCCTCCCGCATGGCCGCCGTCTCGGACTTCAGGATCCGCATCGACTTCCCCAGTCCGCGCGCCATCTCGGGCAGCTTCTTGGAGCCGAACAGCAGCACCAGGACGGCCACCATCACCAGTACGTGCCAGGGCTCCAGACCATTGCGCAGCATCGCCGCCTCACCCGGCCTTTCATCGTCGTGACCGGGCCGCGCGCTCGGCGGCCGGGTCGTCTCGGGGTGGTTTGGGTACCTTCACCGTAAAGCTTGACTGATTTTTCAGTCAATGCGAGAGTTCAGTTCCGGCGATGCCGGACGATCTCGTCCACCGGGACGGTCCCTTCGTCCGCCGCCACCGGCCCCCCGCGGCCGCTCCCCGGAGCCCCGCCCGCCCCGCCGGACCGGATCCACCCCCAGCCCCACCGGAGTTCAGCGTGTCCCAGTCCCCCCTCGCCCGCCGCACGGTGCTGCGCTCCCTCGCCGGAGCCGGTGTGATCGCCCTCGGCGCGAGCGCCTGCGCCGCCTCCGACGACGACGCCGCCGAGCCCGCGGGCCCCAGCTCCGCAGCCCCCGGCCAGTCGGCCACCGGGGCGCCCGCACAGCCCCCGGCGCCGGCGCCCGCCCCCGTCCAGGGGCGCCGGCTCGGCGGCGAGTGGGAGAAGCACGAGCGGACCTTCATGGCCTGGCCCGCGTCCGAGAACGTCTGGGGCGAGCAGCTCGGGGCCGTCCGCAAGGACATCGCCACGGTGGCCCGGGCCATCGGCGAACGCGAACCGGTGGTCCTGCTGGTCCGCCCCGGCCAGGAGACCTCGGCCCGCAACGCCTGCGGCTCCGACGTCGAGCTGCTCTCCGTCCCGGTGGACGACCTCTGGGCCCGCGACACCGTACCGGTGTTCGTCGAGGAGGGCGGCAAGGTCAAGGGCGTCGACTTCAACTTCAGCGGCTGGGGCGGCAAGCAGGAGCACGCCAACGACGCCAGGATCGCCCGCGCGGTCCTGGAGAAGTACGGGATCGAGCGGCTGGAGACGCCGATCACCGCCGAGGGCGGCTCCTTCGAGACCGACGGCCAGGGCACCCTGATGATCACCGAGAGCTCGGTCGTCAACGACAACCGCAACCTCGGCCGCAGCCGTGACTCGGTCGAGGCGGAGCTCAAGAAGGCCCTGGGCGTCACGAAGGTGATCTGGCTCGCCGGCGTCAAGGGCAAGGACATCACCGACGCCCACGTCGACTGCCTCGCCCGCTTCGCCGCCCCCGGCGTCGTCTTCCTGGACCGCGCCTTCCCCGGCACCCCGCCGGACGTCTGGTCCCGCTCCGCCGACCAGGCCCGCGCGGTCCTTGCCGAGGCCACCGACGCGACCGGCAGGAAGCTCAAGGTGATCGAGATCGGCCAGCCCGACCCGGACCGGATCACCGGGCGCGGCGACGCCTTCGTCTCCTCGTACATGAACTTCTACATCGGCGACAAGGGCGTCTACCTGCCGCTGTTCGGCGACGCCAAGGCCGACGGGCAGGCCCAGGCGATCTTCCGGGACCACTTCCCGGACCGCGAGATCGTCCCGCTGCAGATCGACACCATCGCCTCCGGCGGCGGTGGCATCCACTGCTCCACCCACGACCAGCCCGCCGGCTGACCGCCCCGCACCGAGGCAGAAGGGAACCCCCGTGCAGCTGACCCCCACCGAACGCGACCGGCTGCTGATCTTCACCGCCGCCGAACTCGCCCGCGCCCGCCGCGCCCGCGGCCTGCGGCTCAACGTCCCCGAGGCCACCGCGCTCATCTCGGACACCGTCTGCGAGGCCGCCCGCGACGGCCTGCGGCTGGCCGAGGCCGTCGCGCTCGGCAGCTCCGTCCTCTCCCCCGCCGACGTCCTGCCCGGCGTGCCGGACCTGGTCACCGAGATCCACGTCGAGGCGGTGTTCGAGGACGGCACCAGGCTCGTCGTCATCGCCGACCCGTTCGGCGGCGGCACCCTCGGCGGGGCCGCGCCCGGCGCCGTCCTCCCCGACGGGGCCGCCGCGACCGGCCCGCAGCCGGTCCGCACCCTCGCCGTGCGCAACACCTCCGACGTGCCGGTCTCGGTCACCTCGCACTTCCACTTCTTCGAGGCCAACCCGCGCCTGGCCTTCGACCGCGCCGCCGCCTACGGCCTGCACCTCGCCGTCCCGGCCGGCTCCTCGGTGCGCTTCGACCCGGGCGCCACCGTCGAGGTCGGCCTGGTGCCGATCGGCGGCGAGCGGGTCGCGATCGGCTTCGCCGGGCTGGTCGACGGGCCGCTGGACTCGCCGCGGGTACGGCGCGAAGCCCTGCGCCGCGCGGCCGAGCAGGGCTACCTCGGAGCGGTCGACGACGGACAGGAGCAGCAATCGTGAGCAGCAGCATCGAAGCGTCCGAGTACGCGGCCGTGCACGGCCCGCGCGCCGGGGACCGGGTCCGGCTCGGCGACAGCGGCCTGGTCGTCCGCGTGGAGTCCGACTCCCAGGCGCCGGGCGAGGAGTTCCTGGTCGGCTTCGGCAAGACCGCCCGGGACGGCCTGCACCTCAAGGCCGCCGCCGTCCGGGACACCTGCGACGTGGTGATCAGCAACGTCCTCGTCATCGACGCCGTCCAGGGCATCCGCAAGACCTCGATCGGCATCCGCGAGGGGCGGATCGCCTCGATCGGGCGGGCCGGCAACCCGGACACCCTGGACGGTGTGGACGTCGTCGTCGGAACCGGCACCACCATCGTCTCCGGCGAGGGACTGATCGCCACCGCGGGAGCCATCGACACCCACGTCCACCTGATGTCCCCGCGGATCATGGAGGCCTCGCTGGCCTCCGGTGTCACCACGATCATCGGCCAGGAGGTCGGCCCCGCGTGGGGCGTCGGCGTCAACTCACCCTGGGCGCTGCGCCACGCGTTCAACGCCTTCGACGCCTGGCCGGTCAACATCGGCTTCCTGGGCCGCGGTTCGTCCTCGCACCCGGCCCCGCTCGTGGAGGCGCTGGCCGAGGGCGGCGCCTGCGGGTTCAAGGTGCACGAGGACATGGGCGCACACACCCGCGCGCTGGACACCGCGCTGGGTGTCGCCGAAGTCCATGACGTCCAAGTCGCGCTGCACACCGACGGGTTGAACGAGTGCCTGTCGGTCGAGAACACCCTGCGCGTCCTCGACGGCCGGACCATCCACGCCTTCCACATCGAGGGCTGCGGCGGCGGACACGTCCCCGACGTGCTGAAGATGGCGGGCGTGCCGAACGTCATCGGCTCCTCCACCAACCCCACGCTGCCGTTCGGCCGGGACGCGGTCGCCGAGCACTACGGCATGATCGTCTCCGTCCACGGCCTGAAGACCGACCTGCCCGGCGACGAGGCCATGGCGCGCGACCGCATCCGGGCCGGCACCATGGGCGCCGAGGACGTGCTGCACGACCTCGGGGCCATCGGCATCACCTCCTCCGACGCCCAGGGCATGGGCCGGGCCGGCGAGACGGTGCGCCGCACGTTCGCCGTGGCCGGCAAGATGAAGGCCGAACTCGGCCCGATGGAGGGCGACGGCCCGGACGACGACAACGAGCGGGTGCTGCGCTACATCGCCAAGCTCACCGTCAACCCGGCCATCGCGCACGGCCTTTCGCACGAGGTCGGCTCGATCGAGATCGGCAAGCTCGCCGACATCGTGCTCTGGCACCCCGCCTCCTTCGGCGCCAAACCGCAGATGGTGCTCAAGGCCGGCTTCCCGGCGTACGGCGTCACCGGCGATCCGAACGGCTCCACCGACACCTGCCAACCCCTCGTCCTGGGGCCCCTGTTCGGCGCCCACGGCGCCATCCCGGCCGATCTGTCGGTCGCCTTCACCAGCCGGGCCGCCGCCGAGTCCGGCACCCACGACCGCCCCTACGACGCCATGACGACCCGCCGCCGCCGCGTCGGCGTCCGGGGCACCCGCGGCATCGGGCCGCGCGACATGGTCCGCAACACCCGCCTCGGCGACGTCCTGGTCGACCCGCGCAACGGCCTGGTCACCCTGGACGGCACCCCGCTGCGCTCGGAGCCCGCCGACAGCGTCCCGCTCAACCGCCTCTACTTCCTGTGAGGCCCGGCGGCCGCCCGACCGCACCGGCCCGGGCGGCCGCACACGCACCGTCCCGGTGGCCGCACACGCACCGTCCCGGCGGCCGCACACGCACCGTCCCGGCGGCCGCGGGCGGCCCGGTGCACACCTGACACTCGGCCCAACTCGGCTTTCTCCACGAACACTTGAGCCCCGACGGGTTCGACGGCATCCTTGGCGATCGACACGGCCGGGCGGCCCTCCAGCGGTGCTGGACGGACCCTCCAGCCGCCGCCGGGAGGCTGGCGGCGCATGCCGACGAGTGATCACTGAGGAGGGGGCCAGATGCGGGTTGGCGATGTCTTCATCGAGGGAATCGGGATCTACCTGCCGGAGAAGAAGAACGCGGCCACGGCGGTCGACGAGGGCGTCTACTCGGCCGAGGACTTCGCCGCGAACGAGATCGACGAGGTGCCGATAGCCGGGGACATGGCCCCGGTGGACATGGCGGTGCACGCCGTGCGGCACGCGTTCGACCGCTCCGGGGCGGACCCGGCGGACGTCTCCTTCGTCCTCTACGCGACCGGGTTCCACCAGGGCCCCAACGGCTGGAGCCCGGCCTCGTACATCCAGCGGAACACCATCGGCGGCTCGGCGCCGGCGGTCGAGCTGCGCGGCCACTGCACCGGCCTGTTCAGCGCCATGCAGCTCGCCGTCGGGCAGCTGCGGGCCGCACCGGAGAACGCCTCCGTCCTGGTGGTGGGCTCGGACAACTTCTCCGGGCCGCTGGTCGACCGCTGGTCGCACCTGAACGGGATGGTCCTGGGGGACGCCGCGGTCGCCGTGCTGCTGTCCAAGCGGCCCGGGTTCGCCCGGCTGCGGTCGGTGGGCGTGCAGGCCGTTCCGCAGCTGGAGGAACTGCACCGCTCCGGGGTGCCGATCTGGCCGCCGACGGACCTCTCGGCCCAGACCATGGACCTGCGGGCCCGCAGCGTCCACTTCGTCGAACACTCCCCGCTCGCCAAGGAGTTGAAGGACCTGCTGGTCAACGGACAGCAGGAGCTGAACGACCGGACGGTGGCCGACGCCGGGCTGGGCTCGATGTCGGAGATCTCCTGGATCGGGCACATCAACGCCAGCCGCGCCGTGGTCGCCGAGCGGCTGCTGCCGCTGTTCGGCTTCACCGAGGAGCGCTCCACCTACCGGCTCGGACGCGACCTCGGCCACGTCGGCACCGGCGACCAGGTCATCTGCTTAGACCGGCTGATCGAGCAGCAGCTGATCAAGCCGGGCGAGACCTACCTGATGGCCGGGGTCGGCCCCGGGCTCCAGTTCGGCACCGCGGTGCTGGAGTACCTCGCGGCCCCGCCGTGGTCCGCCTGAGCGGCCGGCCGCACCGTCACGACGCGCAGCGCCGCCCGCCCGGGATCCGGGACGGGCGGCGCTGCGCGTCGTCGGCGCCGGTCAGCCCAGTGCGATCCCCTCCAGGAGGTCGCCCAGCAGGCCGGGCGAGGGCATGGCCGCCATCTCCCGGCGGATCCGGTCGGCGCCCTCCCGGAAGCGCTCCTCGGTGAGGATCTCGCCGAGGGCCTTGCCGATCGCCGCCGGGTCGTCCCGCTCGCGCTCGTCGACGATGCCCCGACCACCGCCGCTGGCCTCGACCCGCTCGGCGTTCGGCACGAGCAGCGGCCCGTCCTGGGCGAGCACCAGCTGCGGCACGCCGTAGCAGAACGCGGTGAGCGCCGTGCCGGAGCCGCCGTGGTGGATGATCGCGTCGCCGTACGGGAGGCAGAGGTTGACCGGCAGCGGGTCGGCGACCCGGACCGTCCCGGGCAGCGGCCCGAGCGTCTCGCGGAACCGCTCCTCCAGGAAGAGCACCGCCTCGACCTCGTCGACCTCGTGGACCGCGGCCGCGATGCTGTCCACGATCGAGTCCAGCTTGCCCTGTTCGGCCAGCCGCCCCGTCCCCCAGGCGCCCAGGCTGACGAACACCCGGCGCGCCGGACGCGGGCCGAGCACCCAGTCCGGCAGCGACGCCGTCCCGTTGTACGGCACGAAGCGCACCGGCTCGCCCGGGGTCACGTTCGGGGACTGCACGCTGGGCGGGCACGGGTCCAGGACCAGCACCGGGTCGGGCAGGCCGTCCGGCGCGCCCAGCCGTGCGCACAGCTCGTGCAGCGCCAGCTTGCCGGGCTTCAGCAGCGAGGAGCTCATGTTGTCCAGGCCCCAGCGGTGCAGCACCACCGGCACGCCGAGCACGCCGCCGAGCACCAGCCCGCCCCACTCCAGCGGGTCGGTGATGATCAGGTCCGGCTGCCAGACCCGGGCCAGCTCCAGGTACTCGTCGATGTAGGTGTCCAGCCGGGCCAGCCAGCGCTGCCCCATCTGCGCCCACGGGGGCTCCTCGCTCGGCCGGTTGCTGCCCGAACCGGCCACGGCGAACGGGGACTTGGCCACCAGCGGCCGGCTCCAGCGTTCGGCGCCGCCGTCCGCCGGGCCGACCCGGCGGCTCGGCAGGCCGGCCCGGCCCGCCGCTCTGGCCACCTCCGCGTCGCCGACCACCAGCACGTCGTGGCCGGCCAGCCGCAGCCCCCAGGCGACCGGCACCATCGGCATCAGATGGGTGAGCACCAGGGCATTCACGATCACACGCACAGCAGCTCCTCGGTCGGTACGGTCATTGGTCTCCCCCCGGGCCCGGCACCCGGGCCCCGGCCGTCAGGCGCCCGCCTGCCCGAGGCCGTCCGGGACGGCCAGCACCGGGCTGCGCCGGGAGGTCACGAACTCCCGGACGGAGTCGGCGAGGTAGTCCACCATCTCCGGGGTGAGCCGGGGGTGGACGCCGATCCAGAAGGTGTGCTCGGTGACGGTGTCGCTGTTCTCCAGCGACCCGGCGACCCGGTAGTGGGCGTGGGTGTAGGCCGGCTGGCGGGTGAGGTTGCCGGCGAAGAACCGCCGGGTGCCGATCGCCCGCGCCTCCAGGAAGGCCACCAGTTCGGCCCGGGTGTACGGGGCGTCCGGCAGCACCGTGAGCACGAAGCCGAACCAGCTCGGGTCGCTGCCCGGGGTGGGGCTGGGCAGCAGCAGGCCGGGCAGCCCGTCCAGCGCCTCGCGCAGCCGGGCCCAGTTGCGCCGCCGCAGCCGGCCGAACTCGTCCAGCTTGGTCAACTGGGCTTCGCCCAGCGCCGCTTGGAGGTCCGTCGACTTCAGGTTGTACCCGATGTGGGAGAAGATGTACTTGTGGTCGTAGCCGTGCGGCAGCGTCCCCAGCTGGTGGTCGAAGCGCTTCAGGCAGGTGTTGTCCTTGCCCGGGGCGCACCAGCAGTCCCGGCCCCAGTCCCGGTAGGACTCCACCAGCCGGGCCAGGCTGACGCTGCGGGTCAGCACGCAGCCGCCCTCGCCGGTGGTGATGTGGTGCGCCGGGTAGAAGCTGACCGTGCTGAGGTCGCCGAAGGTGCCGGTCAGCCGGCCGCGGTAGGTGGAGCCGAGCGCGTCGCAGTTGTCCTCGACGAAGTGCAGCCCGTGCTCGCGCGCGAGGTCGGCCAACTCCTCGGCCTGGTAGGGGTTTCCCAGCGGGTGGGCGATCATGATGGCCCGGGTGCGCGGCCCGATCGCCGCGGCGACCCGCTCCGGGGTGGTGTTGTACGTGCCCAGTTCGATGTCGACGAAGACCGGCACCAGGCCGTTCTGGATGATCGGGTTCACCGTGGTCGGGAAGCCCGCCGCCACCGTGATCACCTCGTCGCCGGGGCAGAGCCGGCGGTCGCCGAGTTCGTGCGCGGTGAGCGCCGACAGGGCGAGCAGGTTCGCCGAGGAGCCGGAGTTGACCATGTGGGCCTTGCGCAGGCCGAGGTGGCGGGCCAGCTTCCGCTCGAAGCGCACCGAGATCTCGCCCGACGTCATCCGCAGGTCGAGGGCGGCCTCGACCAGCGCGACGCGGTCCTCCTCCGCCAGCACGGCACCGGCCGGCAGCAGCGGCGTGACGCCCGGTACGAACTCCTGCTCCACGCTGATCTCGCGATGGTACTCCCGGACCTGTTCGATCAGTAGATCGCGGCGGTCGTTCACCTTCGTTCCTCCCGGCAGTAGGCGCGGCCGCGGGCTCGCCCGCCTCGCGGGGCCCGTTCGCGGTCGATGGTGCGGACGTTCGGTCGAAGCCCGTTGGAGTCACCGGGGGCCGGCGGCCGCGGCCCGCTGGATCTCCCCGGTCAGGACGGCGTGCCGCAGCGTCGCCTCCGTGTAGCGGTCCAGGTGCCGTTCCCCGCGCACGGCCGCGGCGAACGCCCGCACCAGGTTGGCCCACTGGTCGTCGGCGGGCAGCACGATCTCCTCGGTGCCGCCCTTGGTCTCCACCCGGAGCACCGGCCGGTGGTCCGCCGGCGGGGTGTACGCCCGGTCCAGGACGATCCGCCCCTCGCTGCCGGCCAGCTCGTAGGCCGAGCGGTAGCCGTGCGCCATCCCGTACGTGAGCTGGGCACTGACGCCCTCCGGGGAGACCAGCAGCGCGGCCCCCGCGACGTCCACGCCGGAGCCGGGGTCGCGGACGGCCGCCGCGCCGGCCACCCGCAGCTCGGGGCCCAGGAAGAGCTGGGCGGTGCGGACCGGGTAGCCGCCGACGTCGAGCAGGCAGCCGCCGCCGAGTTCGGGCCGGTAGCGGATGTCGTCGGGGTGCAGCGCCGGGATGGTGAACACCGCACTCAGTGACCGCAGTTCACCGATCGCGCCCTGGTCGAGCAGGTCCCGGACGGCCCGGTGCTGGGCGTGGAACTGGAACATGAAGTTCTCCAGCAGCACCAGCCCGCGGGCGGCGGCGAGCTCGACCAGCCGTCGGGTGGCCACCGCGTCGACGGTCAGCGGCTTCTCGCAGAGCACGTGCTTGCCCGCCCGCAGCGCCGTCTCCACCCACGGCTCGTGCAGCGCGGCCGGCACCGGGACGTAGAGGGCGTCGACGTCGGCGCGCTCCACCAGGGCGCGGTAGCCGGTGACCGCCTCGCAGCCGAAGTGCCCGGCGAAGCGGCGGGCCTTGGCCTCGTCCCGGCTGGCCACCGCGACCAGCTCCACCGCGGGGTCCGCGACCAGCGCGGGCAGGGCCCGGCGCCACGCGATGTCGGAGCAGCCGAGCACGCCCGTCCTGAGGACGGGCGGCTCGGTTCGGGTCTGGTCCATCGTCGCCTCCGCTGTACGGCCGGTCGGTGTCGTGCGGCCAGCCTGTCGCCGCCCGCTGGAGGCCCCGTCCAGCCGGGCCGCGCGAGGGCCAGTCGGGGGAGGTGGCAGAGAGTGGCTTGAACGCCCCTCGAACGCGAGCCCCAAGCATCGTCCCGCCTGGGGCCGGTGTGTGCTCCCGGCGCGGGCCGGTCCCGTGCCGGGAGCACACCGCGACGGACCCACGCTTTCCGTATCCGGCCGGGGCGAACCGCTCCGGAGCCTGCCCGGCCTCCGGTGCCGCGGCGGTGAGGAGAAGGCACCTTGAGGGCTCTGTTGTTGTCCGGAGGGACAGGCACCCGCCTGCGCCCGCTCACGTACTCGATACCGAAGCAGCTCGTCCCGGTGGGGAACAAGCCCGTGCTCGGACACTGCCTGGAGAACATCCGCGACTGCGGGATCGAGGAGGTCGGCGTCATCGTCGGTCCGCACGCCGAGCAGATCGCGGCCGTGTTCGGCGACGGCTCCGCGCTGGGCCTGCGGCTCACCTACCTGCATCAGGAGCGGCCGCTGGGCCTGGCGCACTGCGTCGCGATCGCGGCGGACTTCCTCGGCGACGAGGACTTCCTGATGTACCTCGGCGACAACCTGCTGACCGAGGGGGTGGCCGAGGCCGCCGCGGTGTTCCGGGAGACCCGGCCGGACGCCCAGGTCCTGGTGACCAAGGTGGCCAACCCGTCCGCGTACGGCGTCGCCTCGCTCGGCGCGGACGGCCGGGTGGACGCCGTGGTGGAGAAGCCCGAGCGGCCGCCGAGCGACCTGGCGCTGATCGGGGTCTACTTCTTCACCCCGGCGGTCCACCGGGCCGTGCGCGACCTTCGCCCCAGCCTCCGCGGAGAGCTGGAGATCACCGACGCCATCGGCGAGTTGATCGCCGAGGGGGGTGACGTCCGGGCCCTGGAGTACGCCGGGTTCTGGCGCGACAGCGGGACCGTCGAGGGGCTGCTGGACTGCAACCGCGCGGTCCTGGACACCCTGCGGCGGGACGTCCGCGGCAGCGTCGACCGGCATTCGGTGCTCACCGGTGACGTGGTGCTGGCGGAGGGCGCCGAGGTGGTCCGCTCGCAGCTGACCGGCCCGGTCACCGTCGCCGCGGGCACCGTGGTCCGGGACAGCCGGATCGGCCCGTACACCTCGGTCGGGCCGGGCTGCATGCTGGACGCCACCGGCATCGAGAACTCGATCGTGCTGGAGGGCACCACGATCACCGGGGTGCGCGGACTGGACGGCTCGCTGATCGGCCGCCGGGCCGAACTGCACGCCGAACCGGCCGCGGCCCGGCAGCAGTTGATCGTCGGCGACCTGACCCGGGTGCGGGTGGCGCGATGACTCCCGCCCCGCTGACCGCCACCGCCCTGCGGCACGGCTCCGACGTCGCCGACCGCACCGAGCTGATCCGCCGCTTCACCCGCTCGGCGGCCGCCACCGACAGCCCGGTGACGCCCAACCGCGCGATCCTCGCCTGGCTGGAGGAGAACCGGCGGATCTTCCGCCACGAGGTCACCCGCATCCCGTTCGCCGATCTGGCCGGCTGGGGCTTCGACGCCGCCAACGGCGACCTCGGGCACGAGAGCGGGCGGTTCTTCACCATCCAGGGGCTCGACATCCGGACGGACACGGCCCACTGGATGCAGCCCATCATCAACCAGCCGGAGATCGGCATCCTCGGCTTCGTCGCCAAGGAGTTCGACGGCGTCCTGCACTTCCTGATGCAGGCCAAGATGGAGCCGGGGAACATCAACTCGGTGCAGCTGTCCCCCACCGTGCAGGCCACCCGCAGCAACTACACCGGGGTGCACCGGGGCCGGCCGATCACCTTCCTGGAGCACTTCGTACCGCCCACCGGCGGGAAGGTGCTGCTCGACTCGCTGCAGTCCGAGCAGGGGGCGTGGTTCCTGCGCAAGCGCAACCGCAACATCGTGGTGGAGATCGACGAGGAGCCGCCCGAGGCGCCGGAGTTCCGGTGGCTGACGCTCGGCCAGATCCACCGGCTGATGGGCTTCGACGACGTGGTCAACATGGACGCCCGCACCGTGCTGTCGTCCATCCCGCTCGGCCCCCGGGTGGAGGACCAGGGCGCGTACCAGTCGCTGACCGACGTGCTGAGCTGGCTCACCCGGATCCGGGCGACCAGCGAACTGGCCCAGAGCTACCGGCCGCTGGACCGGATCGAGAGCTGGCGGCGGACCGCCGACCGGATCGGGCACGAGCAGGGGCGCTACTTCCAGGTGATCGCCGCGTCGGTGAGCGCCGCCAACCGCGAGGTGTCCAGCTGGACCCAGCCGCTGTTCGAGCCGATCGGGCTGGGTGTCACCGCCTTCCTGGTGCGGCCTGTCGAGGGGGTGCTGCACCTGCTCGCGCACGCCCGGGTGGAGGCGGGTCTGGCCAACGTCGCGGAGATCGCGCCGACCGTGCAGTGCTGCCCGGACAACTACGCGGGCCTGCCTCCCGAGCGACAACCGCGCTTCCTCACCGAGGCGTTGACCACCACCGGGAGCCTGGTGCGCTACGACACCGTGCTGTCCGAGGAGGGCGGACGCTTCTTCGAGGCCCGCTCCCGCTACCGGATCGTCGAGGTGCCCGAGGACTTCCCGCTGGACGTCCCCCCGGACTTCGCCTGGATCAGCGTCCACCAGGCGATGACGCTGCTGCGCTACGACGGGTACCTCAACGTCCAGGCCCGGACCCTCATCGCGGCCCTGCTCGCGACGCTCTGAGCCCCGCCCGCACCCCCACCCGCCCACGAGGAGGAGACCCATGCCGTTCACCGAGAAGGAGACCGCCTACCTGCGGTCCCGGCGCATCGGCCGGCTGGCCACGGTCGGCGCCGACGGCCGCCCGCACAACGTCCCGGTCGGATTCCGGCTGAACGACGACGGCACCATCGACATCACCGGCCGCGACCTCGGCCGCAGCCGCAAGTACCGGGACGTGGCCGAGCAGCCCGCGGTGTCCTTCGTCGTCGACGACATCGCCGGTACGGACCCGTGGGTGGCGCGCGGGGTCGAGATCCGCGGCCGGGCCGCCGCGCTCGCCACCGGCGGGCGGGCGCACAACCCGAGCCTCGCCGAGGAGTTGATCCGGATCACCCCGGAGCGGATCGTCGCCTGGGGCGTGGACGCCTCCTGGCAGGAGGGCACCAACGGCCGCGACGTCGGCTGAGCGGCGAAACCACCGGGCCCGGCCCCGTCCGTCACGGAGGGTGGCCGGGCCCGGCTCGTGGGTGGCCGCGCTCAGAGGTGGACGGCGACCGACCCCGGGGTCAGCGCCTGCTCGCGCAGCCGCTCCTCCGCCGTCTCCTCGATCCGCGCCATGAACCGGCGCAGCAGCGGCGGCGCCATCAGCGAGGTGACGATGGCGACCAGGATCACCACGGTGTACATCTCCTGGCTGAGCACACCGAGTTTGAGACCGACCATGGCGACCACCACCTCGATCACGCCCCGGGCGTTCATCCCCGCGCCGAGCGCCAGGCCCTCCCAGTGGCTCATCCGGCTGAGCCGCGAGCCCAGGTAGGCGCCGCCGAACTTGCCGGCGATCGCGACCGCGAGCACCGCGAGACCGGCGGCCAGGACCGCGGGCCGGCCGAGGGCGGTCAGGTCCATCCGCAGTCCGGCGGTCGCGAAGAACACCGGGGCGAGCACCGAGACCACGACGGTGCGCACGGGGGCGAGCCTCTCCGGGTCGGCCAACGGGGTGCCGCTCAGGGCGAGTCCGCACAGGAAGGCGCCGAAGACGGCCTCCAGGCCGAGCGCCTGGGTGCCGGCGGCGGCGAGCACCAGCGCGCCGACCAGCACGGCCGGAACGGACGGGCCGGCCGCGATCCGGCGCCCGGCCGCGATCCGGCGCCCGGCCGCGGTGACGACGCGGCGCAGCACCAGGGCGAGCACCACCACGACCACGAGGTTGGCGATCGAGTGCAGGACCCGGCCGCCGGAGACGCCGACGGTGGCCATCGCCGAGACGACGGAGAGCAGCAGCCAGCCGACGATGTCGTCGACGGTGACGGCGCAGAGGATCAGCTGGCCGATGTTGCGGTGCAGCAGGCCCAGTTCGATCAGGGTCTTGGCGATCACCGGGATGGCGCTGACGCCCATCGCGACCCCCACGAACAGCGCGAAGGTTCCCCGGTCGGAGACGCTGCCGAGCAGCGAGCCGGGCAGCAGGTACGCCAGCCCGATGCCCAGGCCGAGCGGCACCAGGATCCCGGGGACGCTCACCCGTACGGCGGTGGCTCCCCGCCTGCGGACGAGTCCGAGGTCCATCTGCAGGCCGGTCACGCCGACCATCAGGACGACGCCGACCTGCCCGAAGGCGTCCAGGAGGTGGAACCTGGCGGGGTCGTGCGGCAGCAGCCACTCGGCGAAGCCGGGGGCCAGGTGGCCGAGCAGCGACGGCCCGAGCAGCACGCCGACGAACAGTTCGCCGACGACGGCGGAGAGCCCGAGCCTGGTGAAGAGGCGTCCGAGCGCGACGGCGAGCCCGAGCAGCAGGCCCACTTGGAGGAGGAAGACCATCAGGTCGTGGGCGGCGAGCGGCGCGACCGGTCCGGCGGCCAGGTGCACGGTGACTCCCTTGCTGGGTAGGGGGTTGGGGGCGCGACGGAGGGGCCCGGTGGCCCGGCAGGTGCCGGGCCACCGGCCCCCGGGTTCGCCGTACGGCGTGGGTCCGGGCGGACGGGTCAGGAGCGGACGGACAGCCGCTGGTTGATCAGCTCCAGCAGCTCGCGCACGGTGCCGATCTCGCCGAGCTCCTCCTCGGGGAGCTGCACGCCGAACTCGCGCGAGATCCGGCTGGTGGTCTCGATCAGGGCCAGGGAGTCGTAGCCGAGCTCCTCGAAGCGGAGGTCCAGGATCTCGCCGTCCAGGTCGACGGACTCCTCCTCCCCGGCACAGTCGCGCATGATCCGCTTGAGGTCCTCGATGGTGAACGCGCTCACGGTGGTGAATCCTCTCGTCGCAGTTCCAGATCCATGACTTCCGGGTGACGTTCCGTCAGATCGCCCGCACCACCAGGGCGGTGTTGAAGCCGCCGGCGCCGCGCGCCACGACCAGGGCGGTGCGCAGCCGGGCCGGACGGGCCTCGGTGACCAGGTCCAGGCGGTACTCCTCGACCGGCGCCGTGATGTTGACGGAGGGCGGGATCACCCCGTCCCGCAGCGCCAGCAGCGCCAGCGCGACGTCGACCGGCGCACCGCCGGAGCTGAGCCGGCCGAACATGGTCTTCGGTGCGGTCACCGGCACCCCGCGCGGGCCGAACAGCGCGGTGACCGCCTCGGCCTCGGCCCGGTCCGACTCGGGCACCCCGGAGGCGTCGGCGAACACCACGTCGACCTCCTCGGCGGTCAGCCCGGCCGCGTCCAGCGCGCCGCGCATCGCCCCGAGGAGCCGGGAGGGCCGGCCCGACCCCGGGCGCGGGTCGAAGGTGGCGCAGTAGCCGGCGATCTCGCCGTAGAGGTGCGGGGCGCCGCGCTCGCGCGCGGCCGCCGCCGGCTCCATGACCAGGATCGCGCCGCCCTCCCCCAGCACCTGGCCGCTCGCCGCGGTGTCGAAGGGCAGGAACGCCCGCTGCGGGTCCGGTTGTTCGCTGAGCAGGCCGGAGGGCAGCTGGGCGACCAGGCCCCAGGGGCAGAGCGAGGCGTCCATCCCACCGGTGAGCACCAGGCGGATGCCCTTGGAGAGCTGCCGCCGGGCCTGGCCGAGCGCGTCCAGGCCGCCGGCCTGCTCCGCGACGGTGACGCCGCTCGGCCCGCACATCCCGTGCCGGATCGACAGCTGGCCGGTGTTGACGGCGTAGAACCAGGCGAAGGACTGGTAGGCGCTGACGTACTGCGGGCCGTTCGCCCAGAGCTGTTCCAACTCCTTCTGGCCGAACTCGAATCCGCCCGAGGAGTTGGCCGTCACCACGCCCATCTCGAAATCGTCGAACCGCTGCGGGTCGACCCCGGCGTCCGCGAGTGCCCAGTCGGCGGCGGCCAGGGCGAGTTGGGTCATCCGGTCGGTCTGCGGGACGAGTCGGCTCGGCACGTGCGCGGCCACCTCGAACCCCGGGACCTCACCGGCCAGCCGGACCGGGTAGCCGGAGGCGTCGAACCGCGAGATCGGGCCGATCCCGCTGGTGCCCGCCAGCGTGCTGCGCCAACACTCCTCGGTGCCCAGGCCGTTGGGGGCGGCGATGCCGATGCCGGTGACGACGGCGGGTGTACTCGCCGACGCGCCCCCGGTGACCGTCCGCACTCCGCCGGCCTCCGGGCCCGGGTGCCCCCGTCGCTCGCTCATGCCCGCACCGCCCCGGGCCGGGTGAGCACCATGGCGCTCTGGAAGCCGCCGAACCCGCTGCCGACGGTGAGGACGGCGTCCAGTTCGCGCTCCCGGGCGGTCAGCGGCACGTAGTCGAGGTCCAGCTCCGGGTCCGGCTCGGTCAGGTTCGCGGTCGGCGGGACGGTGCCGTGCTCGATGGCCAGCGCGCAGGCGGCGATCTCGATCGAGCCGATCGCGCCCAGCGAGTGCCCGATCATCGACTTGATCGAGCTGACCGGTGTCCGGTAGGCGTGGTCGCCGAGGGCGCGCTTGAACGCGTTGGTCTCGTGCCGGTCGTTCTGCCGGGTGCCGGTGCCGTGGGCGTTGACGTAGTCGATCGCCTCCGGGGCGAGCCGGGCCTCGGCCAGGGCGGCGTCGATCGCCGCGGCCATCTCCCGTCCGTCGGAGCGCAGTCCGGTCATGTGGTACGCGTTGCTGCGGGCCGCGAAGCCCGAGATCAGCGCGTAGATCTTGGCCCCGCGCCGACGGGCCCGCTCGGCCTCCTCCAGGACCAGGACGGCGGCGCCCTCGGCGAGCACGAAGCCGTTGCGGGTGCGGTCGAACGGCCGCATCGCGTGCTCGGGGTCGTCGTTGTAGGTCGAGGTCGCCTTGATCGCGTCGAAGCAGGCGACCGTGATGGGCGAGATCGGGGCGTCCGTCCCGCCGGTGATCACCACGTCGGCGCTGCCCTCCCGGATCAGGTCGCAGGCGTAGCCGACCGCGTCCAGGCCCGAGGTGCAGCCCGCCGACACCATGTTGACCGGGCCTTCCGCCCCGGCCGTCCAGGCCACCTCGGCCGCCAGCGAGCTGGGCACGAAGTAGTCCGGCAGGTGCGGCAGCGCGTACGCGTGGTCCACCTCCCAGCGGCGGCCGCTGTCGCTGACCACCGCGTACTCGGCCTCCAGACTCATGGTGCAGCCCACGGCGCTGCCGAGGCAGACCGCGATCCGCTCGGGCCGCTCCTGGCCCAGTTCGAGCCCGCTGTCGGCCACCGCCTCACGGGTGCCGACCACGGCGAGCTGCGCGGCGCGGTCCAGCCGGCGGACCTCCTGGAGGCCGAGGCCCGCCTGCAGCGGGTCGAACACGCACTGGGCGGCGATCCTGGAGCGGTACGGCGACGGGTCGAACCCCGAGATCGTCCGGGTCGCCGTGCGCCCCGAGACGACGAGGTCCCAGAACGCCTTCGTGCCTGGATCTCCCGGCGCCACCACGCCGATTCCGGTAATCGCGACGAGCCGGTCCACCGGCAACCTCCTCATGGCAGTGACCCGCGTCCGGTGCGAACCGCCCCGAGTCCCCGTCGGATCTGTGCTTCCGGACGATGGACGGCCGAGCTCAACCCGCGATCGAGCGGTGGTGGAGGGCCCGCGGCGGCACCCGCTCCGGCCGACGCCCATCCGGCCTCGTCCGTCCCTCGAACGGCCGTCGCCAGCATCGGCCGGAACGCGAACGTTGCCGAGGAGGTGAGCCGTATGACGACGGATCCGACCAGTCGGCCGCACGCCCCGCTGCTCGTGGTGGGCGCGGGACCGGTCGGCCTGGCGGCGGCCCATGAACTGACCCGCCGCGGGCTGCGCGTGCGGATCGTGGACGCCCGCGACGAGCCGCCCACGACCAGCCGCGCCATCGCCACGCACCCGCGCACCCTTGAGGTCTACGACCACATGGGCATCGTGGACGAGATGCTGGCCGCGGGCCGCCGGATCACCGCCTTCACGCTCTACCAGCGGGGCCGGCGGATGGCCCGGCTCGACGCCGACTACTCGGCCACCCCCACCCGCTTCCCGTTCACCCTCGCGGTCGACCAGGCCGACACCGAGCGGGTCCTGCGCGGCGCCCTGGCCCGGCTCGGGGTCGAGGTGGAGTGGGGCACCCGGCTGACCGAACTCGCCCAGGAGGACGGCTTCGTCCGGGCCAGGCTGGAGCTGCCGGGCGGGGCCCGGGAGCACATCGGCACGCCGTGGCTGCTGGGGTGCGACGGCGGCCACAGCCTGGTCCGCAAGACCCTCGGCGTCCCCCTGGAGGGCGAGAGCGCCGAGACCTGGATGCTCGCCGACGCCCGGGTGGAGACCGCGCTGCCCGCCGACAGCATCTACTGGGTGCGCACCGGCGGGGTGACGCTGATGGCGGTGCCGCTCACCGAGCCCGGCCGCTGGCGGATGCTGGACACCTCGCCGCGCGACCGCAGCACCGACCCGCACACCGTCGCCGACCGGCTGACCCGGATGCTCTCGGCCGGCACCGGGGTGCCCTTCCGGGTCGGCCCGCCCCGGTGGGTCTCGGTCTTCACCTTCCAGCAGCGCATGGTCCACCGGATGCGGGTCGGGCGCTGCCTGCTGGTCGGCGACGCCGCCCACGTGCACAGCCCGGCCTCCGGCCAGGGCATGAACACCGGCATCCAGGAGGCCTACAACCTGGCCTGGAAGCTCGCCATGGTGGTGCACGGCCAGGCCGCGGAGGGCCTGCTGGACAGCTACACCGCGGAGCGGGTGCCGGTGGGCGCCGCACTGCTCGCCACCACCAAGCGGGCCACCCGGATGATCCAGCTGAAGAACCCGGTCGCCGACCGGCTGCTCCCGCTGCTCTTCGGGGTCCTGCGCACCGTCCACCCGCTGCGCGCCCGGGTGCAGCGCGGCTTCCTGGGCGGCATCTCCGGCCTCAACCTGCACTACGGCCTCAGCCCGCTGACCGTGCCGTCCCCCGCCGGCGCCCGCTCCGGGCCGGCGCCCGGCGAGCGGATCACCCAGGTCGACGAGCGGCACTCCGCGACGCCCGGCTGGCAAGCGCTGCTCGCCGAGCTGCGCGACCCCGGCTGGACCCTGCTGGTCTTCTCCGGCCCGGGCGCGGCGCACACCGGCGAACCGGCCGCCGCCCTGGCCGACCGGCACAAGGACTGGCTGTCCGTCCGCACCGTCCGCACCGCGGCGGAGGACGGCGCGGGCCACCCGGCCCCGCTGCCCCACGACCCCCGGCTGACGGCCGCGCTCGGCGGCCGGCCGGGCGGCTGGATCCTCGTCCGGCCGGACGCGTACGTGGCCGCCCGCGGCGAGCGGCTCGACGAGGACGTGCTCGACGAGGCCGCCCGCCGGGCCGGCCTCACCCTGCCCGACTGACCCCGGCCGACCGGCCCTGACCGCCCCCACGCCCGGACCCGCCCCCACCGCCGCCCGTCCCCGCACCCGATGTCGGGAACCGACCACGAGACTGGAGTCGCCCGTGAAACCCGCCGACCCCGCCGGAACCGCCGAACCGTACGACGTGATCATCGTCGGCACCGGGCTGTCCGGCACGATGCTGGGCTCGATCCTCGCGCGGCACGGATTCCGCACCCTGCTGCTCGACGGCGCCCAGCACCCGCGCTTCGCCATCGGCGAGTCGACGATCGGCCAGACCCTGGCGCTGCTGCGGCTGATCGCCCAGCGCTACGACGTCCCGGAGATCGGCTACCTGGCGAGCTTCCCGGACACCATCAAGCACGTCAGCAGCTCCCACGGCCAGAAGACCAACTTCGGCTTCCAGATCCACCAGGAGGGCGCGGAGCCGGACCCGGCCCAGAGCAACCAGCTGCGGATCCCCGAGGTCATCGGCTACGCCGCGCACTACTTCCGCCAGGACACCGACGCCTACATGTTCCACACCGCCGTCCGCTACGGCTGCGACGCCCGGCAGAACTTCCGGGTCGAGCGCCTGGACCTGCGCAAGGACGGCGTCTCGGTCGCCGGCGCCGACGGCACGGTGTACGAGGGCCGCTACCTCGTGGACGCGAGCGGCTTCCGCTCCCCACTGGCCCACCAGGAGGACCTGCGCGAGGTGCCGACCCGGCTCAAGCACCAGGCCCGGTCCATCTTCACCCACTTCGTCGGCGTCCAGCCGTACGACGACCACATCGACGTGCCCGCCGGCCAGCGCCCCCCGGAGCGCTGGAACGACGGGACGATGCACCACATCTTCGACCGCGGCTGGATGTGGGTCATCCCCTTCGACAACCACGAGAACGCCACCAACCCGCTGTGCAGCGTGGGCATCCAGATCGACCCGCGCACCTACCCCGAGCGCTCCGACCTCACCCCGGAGGAGGAGTTCTGGCTGCACGTGCGGCGCTTCCCCGCGGTCGAGCGCCACCTGGCCGGCGCCCGCCCGGTGCGCGAGTGGGTGCGCACCGGACGGATGCAGTACTCCTCCAGCCGCACCGTCGGCGACCGCTGGTGCCTGATGTCGCACGCGGCCGGCTTCCTCGACCCGCTGTTCTCCCGCGGCCTGGCCAACACCTGCGAGATCATCAACACCCTGTCCTGGCGGCTCATGGACGCGCTGCGCGAGGACGACTTCGCCCCCGAGCGCTTCGAGTACGTCGAGCGCCTGGAGCAGGGCCTGCTCGACTACAACGACAAACTGGTCAACTCCTCGTTCATCGCCTTCGCCGACCACCGGCTGTGGGACTGCGTGTTCCGGCTCTGGGGCAGCGCCAGCATCCTCGGCGGCCGCCGGCTGGCCACCGCGATCGCCCGCACCGTCGCCACCGGCGACGACGCGCACTGCCGCGCCCTCGACGACGACCGCTACCCCGGCCTGTGGTGCCCGACCGACTTCTACCACGAGCTGTTCACCGAACTGGTCGAGGTCTGCGAGCAGGTCGAGGCCGGCGCACTCGGCAGCGAGGAGGCCGCGCAGCGGATGCAGGCGCGGATCCGGGAGTCCGACTGGATGCTCCCCGCGCTCGGCTTCACCGACCCCGCCACCCGCTTCATCGACCCGACCCCGGCGAAGATGCGCGAGGTCGGCGAATGGGCCCGCAACCACCCCGGCAAGGAACTGCGGGAGTACCTCGCGATCGGCCACCGGGAGCTCGACTGACCCCGGCGCCGCGCACCAACGCGACACCCGTACCGGGACGGCACGACGCGCCGTCCGCACCGGGACGGCGCACCGCCCGTCCGTACCGAACCCCTTCAGGAGGAACCATGCTGACCATCGTCAACAAGCTGACCGTCACCGGTGACCGGGCCGAGTTCGAGCGGCTGCTGGGCGAGATCACCGGCTACATGAAGAGCCGTCCCGGCTTCGTGTCGCACACCCTGTACAAGTCGCTGAAGGACGAGAACGTCCTGATCGAGACCGGCACCTGGGAGAGCCGCGAGGCCCACGCGGCGGCCCTCCAGGGCGCCGGGTTCCGCGACCGGGTGGGCCTGCTGATGAAGCACGCCACCGCCGAGTTCGAGCCCTGCCTCGAAATCCCCGCGTTCCCCGCCGGCCAGTAGCCGACGACCGCACCGCGGCGGCCGGGAGCCCGCGTTCCCGGCCGCCGCTCCGTACGTCCGAGCCGCCCGGACCCGTCCGGGATCCCGCCCGAGTTGAGGAGAGGCAGCACAGATGAACGACACCGAGGCCTCCGGCTTCACCGCCGTGATGCGACTTCGCGAACTGGCCATGAGCGGCGCGTACGCGGCGACCGTCCGGGCGGCGGCCCGGCTGCGCGTCGCGGACGGCATCGGCGAGCACCCGACCACCGCCGAGGAGCTCGCGGCCGCCGTCGGCGCCGAACCCGGGACGCTGCTGCGGCTGCTGCGGGCGCTGGTCGCCCACGGCGTCCTCACCGAGGGCCCGGACGGCTTCGCCCACACCGAGGCGTCCCGGCTGCTGCGCGAGGACGCCCCGCGCAGCCTGCGCAACATGGTCCTGTGGGCCACCGAACCGTGGACCTGGGCGGTGTGGGGCCTGCTCGACGAGTCGGTGCGCACCGGCAAGGGCGTCTTCCAGGACGTGTTCGGCAAGGAGTTCTTCACCTACCTCCACGAGGACGCCCCCGCCTCCGCCGAGATCTTCGACCGCGCCATGACGGAGTCCAGCCGGCTGTCCGCCAGGACGGTGGCGGACGTCCTCGACCTCGGCGGGGCCGCCACGTTCGCGGACATCGCGGGCGGTCAGGGCCTGGTCCTGGCCACGCTGCTGGAGCGCCACCCGCAGCTGCGGGGCACCCTGCTCGACCTGCCCGACGTGGTGGCCGGCGCGGACGGGCGGCTGCGCCCCGGCGGCGCCCTCGCGGACCGGGCGACGCTGCTGCCGGGCGACTGCCGCGACAGCATCCCGGTGAAGGCCGACTTCTACCTCCTGAAGAACATCCTGGAGTGGGACGACGAGAGCACCGTGACGACCCTGCGCAACGTCCGGGCCGCGGCGCCGGCCGGCGCCCGGGTCGTGGTGATCGAGAACCTGGTGGACGGCAGCCCGGAGATGCGGTTCACCACCGCGATGGACCTGCTGCTCCTGCTCAACGTGGGCGGCAAGAAGCACACCCGGGCCGGCCTGTCCGCGCTGATCGCCGAGGCCGGGCTGGAGCTCGGCGGGGTGCGGCAGATCGGCCCGTACCTGCACTGCTTCGAGAGCACCGTGCCGGCGTCCTGAGCCGCCGACGGAGCGAGGGCCCGAGCCGTGGACAACGGCTCGGGCCCTCGTTCTTGACGGTCGGTCAGCCGCGGTCGACCGTGGCCAGCAGGCCCGGCGGGTAGCGCTCGCCGGCCGGGCCGTGCGGGGGCAGCAGGCCGTCCAGGGCCTTGGTCACGGCCTCGTCCAGCCGCAGCTCCGCGGCCCCGAGGTCGGCTTCCAGGTGGGCGCGGTCCAGGGTGCCGGGGATCGGCAGGACGCCGTCGTGCGAGAGCAGCCAGGCGAGGGCGAGTTCGGCCGGGCCGGTGCCGGCCTGCCGGGCCAGTGCGGTGAGCGCGTCGGCCAGCGCCAGGTTGGGGCCCAGGTTGCCGGGGGCGAACCGGGGGTCGCGGTGGCGGAAGTCGCCGGGGGGCAGCGTCCGCGGGTCGGTCCGCCGGCCGGCCAGCAGGCCCGAGCCGAGCGGCCGGTAGGCGACCAGGGTGACGCCCAACTCCCGGCAGGCGGGCAGGATCTCCGCCTCCACGTGCCGTTCCCAGAGCGAGTACTCGGTCTGCAGCACGCTGACCGGGTGGACGGCGTGCGCCCGGCGCAGCGTGGCGGGCGCGGCCTCGCACAGGCCCACCCGGCCGACCTTGCCGGCCGCGACCAGCTCCGCCAGCGCGCCCATCGACTCCTCCACCGGCACCTGCGGGTCGATCCTGGCGAGGTGGTAGAGGTCGATCCGGTCGGTGCCCAGGCGGCGCAGCGAGGCCTCGCAGGCCCGGCGCAGGTGTTCGGGGCTGCCGTCGAGGCCGGGCGGGCCGCCGTCGCGGTGGAGGATGCCGGTCTTGGTGGCGAGGACGACGCCGCTGCCACGGCCGGCGGTGCCCCGGCGGCCGAGGGCGCGGCCGAGGACCTCCTCGCCGGCTCCGCGGCCGTAGTAGTCGGCGGTGTCGAAGAGGGTCACGCCGAGGTCGAGGGCGTGCCGGACGATCGCGGCGGGGTCGTCCGCCGGGCCGTAGGCGCCGGCCAGCGGGAGCCCGCCGAGGCCGAGCGCCGAGACGGCCGGCCCGGACCGGCCCAGGGAGGTGGTCCGCACGGTTCAGTCCTCCAGCAGCGCGACGGCGCGGGACCAGCCGGCGCCGGCCCGCGCCAGCTTGACCGGGAAGCAGGAGACGGTGAAGCCGTACGGGCGGGGCAGCGTGTCGAGGTTGGCGAGCCGTTCGATCTGGCAGTACTCGCGGTCGCGGCCGGCGAAGTGGGCCGGCCAGAGCACCGAGCGGTCGCCGGTCTCCCGGTAGGTGTTCAGGATGTACGGGAACGGCGCGTCCAGGCTGAAGGCGTCGGTGCCGATCACCCGGACGCCGAGGTCCAGCAGGAAGTGCACGGCGGGGCCGTCGAGGCCGGCGAAGTCGGAGAAGTAGGCGGGGGTGCCGAGGTGGCGGTCCGCGCCGGTGTTGAGCAGGGCGATGTCCATCGGGGCCGGGGTGTAGCCGATCCGGTCGAGCTCCTCGGCGAGCAGGTCGGCGCCGACGGCCCCGGTCCCGGCCTTGGTGAGGTCGAGGACGAAGGCGGGCCGGTGGAACCAGTCGAGCGGGAGCCGGTCGATCGTGCGGGGGCCGCCGTCCCGGTAGGAGGCGCGGGTGCCGTAGTGGGCGGGCGCGTCGATGTGGGTGCCGGTGTGGACGGTGAGGGTGAAGGTGTCGTTGTTGAGGAACTCGCCGTCCGGGAGTTCGTCCACGTCGAAGTCGACGCCGAAGTGCTCCCGCATCGATTCGGCCATGTGCAGGGCGCCCTCGCGCGGAGACATGGTGACGTGGGTGACCGGGTCCGGCTCCCAGAACGTCGCGTCCACCGGTGAGGAGAGGTCGATCAGCTGCATCACTGCTCCTGGGTCTGGGAGTTGTGGACGGCGGCGGCAGGTGCGACGTCGATGGCGCGGTTGCCGAAGGCCAGTTCGGCCAGCACCGCGCGGTAGAGCGGCGAGCGGGAGAGCAGCGGCGCGAGGAGGGGCCGCAGCGCTCCGGCCGCGCGGCCGGAGGAGAGCATGCCGCGGCTCTGCAGGCGCTGGATGCGCATGATCCGCGCGATGTCGCGGTGCCGGGCGGCGGCGTACCCGCGGACCGGGCCGCTCTCCCCGCCGGCCGCCAGGGAGGCGAGCAGCGCGGGGTGGAGGGCCACCGCGTCCTGGACGGCGAGGTTGATCCCCTGGGCGCCGATCGGGCTGTGGGTGTGGGCGGCGTCGCCGATCAGCACCAGCCCCTCCCGCACCCACTCCCGGGCGACGCCCGAGAAGACGTCCAGCAGCGTCAGGTCGCCGAGTGCGGTGATCCGTTCGCGGACCTGGTCGGCGTACATCGGCATCGCGGCGCAGATCAACTCCCGTACGGCTTCGGCACCCTGGGCCGCGAGCGGGCGGTAGCCGCCGTGCGGGAGGGTCCAGCCGACCTGGATCGCGTCCGGCACGGCGGTGTACGCGAGGACGGGGTTCCCGCCGGCCCGGAAGATCCGGACCTCGTTCAACGGCCGTGCGTCGGCGGGCAGTTTGAACCAGAGGACGTCCTGGTCGAAGACGTCCAGCCGGCCGGCGTCGATCCCGGCCAGTCGGCGCACCTTGGAGTAGCGGCCGTCGGCGCCGACCGTCCAGCGGGCCCGGACCGTCTGTTCCCCGCCGCGGCCGGAGGCGACCACGCCGCGGACCCGGCCGTCCGCGGTGTGCAGGGCGCCGACCTTGGCGCCCTCCAGGTAGCGGAATCCGGACAACTCCCGGCAGCGGTCGAGCAGTTCCTCCAGCACGTGCCGTTGGGGGATGCTCAGCAGGCAGTTGAACGGGCCGGGCAGCCGCCGGTAGTCGCCGTCGATCAGTGTCCGGCCGCGTTCCGTCAGCACGAACCGGTCGTGCTCGTGGCTGCCGCGCTCGCGCGCGCCGGCCAGCACGCCCAGCCGGTCGAGCAGGGTCATCCCGCCGGGCTGGAGGATCTCGCCGCGGAACTGCCGCTCGAACGAGCGCGAGCGTTCGACCAGGACGACGTCCACGCCGGAGCGGGCGAGCAGCAGGGCGAGGGTGAGGCCGGCCGGGCCCGCGCCGACGACGCAGACCTCGGCCTCCAGGTCGGTCACCGGCCCGGCCCGGTGCTCGCCCCGCGCTCGACCAGCGCCCGGGCGTGCTCCAGCGTGGTGCGGCTGTTGGCCCCGAGGGCGGCGCGCACCGCGGTGCGGGCCTGCTCCAGGGTGGTGTCGGGGCCGAGCAGGGCGGGCACCGCCTCGGCCCGCAGGACCACGGTGTGGTGGGAGGTCGCGGCGACGCCCTCGGCGGTCTCCTCGAAGGTCCACGCGCCGGTGTGCGCCGCCATGATCGGGGGCAGGACGGTCTGCTTGTAGACGATCCGGTCCGGCAGGCAGACCCGGACCGACTCGGTGGTGTGCGTCGTCCCGTCCGGCGCGCGGGTGTCCATCACCATCCGCTGGATGCCGTCCTCCGGTTCGGTCAGTTCCAGCCGGGCCACGTGCGGCAGCCGCTCGGGCCAGAGGTCGCAGCGGCGGATGAACTCGTAGGCCTCCGCGCGCGGGCCCCGGACGAGCACGGTGTCGTCGAAGGAGAGCAGCAGTTCGTCGAGTCCGGGGTCGCGTTCGGCGATCTCCCGCAGGCAGTCCAGCTCCGAGCGGGAGTTGCGGTCCACGGCCCGGTCGATCCAGTCGAGGTCCGACGCGCCGTCCCCGACGGCGGCGAAGGTGTGGCCGAGCACCACCTCGGTCCGGCCGTCGGCCGCGGGGTTCATCGCCCAGCTGCCGGTCATCGACGCCACCGGCGCCTGCGAGACCTCCTGGCGGAACTCCACCCGCCGGGCGGCCGGGTCGAGTTCGCGCAGCGAGGTCCAGGTCCGCACCTCGCCGTTGGCGAAGGCCCAGATCCGGATCCGCTCCCGGCGGTCGTCGCCGTCCACCCGCTCGGCGTGGACGGTGGGCGTGAACAGGTGCGGCCAGCCGCCGACGTCGGCGACGAGCCGGTAGAGCGTCTCGGCGGGCGCGGAGACGAGGATGCGGTGGTCGGTGTGGCGGATGTCCTGCGCGGGCACGGTGGCCCTCCTTCCGTGGGGTCCGACGGGGTCCCGGGCGGCCCGGCGGCCCGGGCGGCCAGGGCGGCCAGGGCGCCGGGTGCCGGGTGCCGGGTGCCGGGTGCCGGGATCAGTAGTTGCCGAGCCCGCCGCAGACGTTGATCGCCTGGGCGGTGACCGGGTCGGCGGCCTCGGTGGTGAGGTAGCCGACCATCGCGGCGACCTCCTGCGGCGTGCTGTAGCGGCCGAGCGGGATCTTCGCCTCGAACCTCTCCAGCACCTCGGCCTCGGTCACGCCCCAGTGGGCGGCGTAGCCCTGCCGGACCCGGTCGGCCATCGGCGTCTCCACGTAACCGGGACACACCGCGTTCACGGTGATCCCGGTTTTGGCCAGTTCCAGCCCCAAAGCTTTGGTAAATCCGACGACACCGTGCTTGGAAGCGGAATAGGGAGCTCCTAGCACCACGCCCTGTTTTCCGCCGGTCGACGCGATATTGATGATTCGCCCCCAGCTCCCGTCCCGCATGCCGCCGCGGGCGAGCACCTCGCGGGTCATTCGGAATACGCCGTTGAGATTCACCTCGATCACGTCGCACCAGGTCTCGTCCGGAATCTCGGCCGTAATCCCGCCACCGCCCCGGCCGGCGTTGTTCACGAGGATCCCGATCGGCCCGAAGCGCTCCACCGCCGCGGCGACGGCGACGGCGATCTGCTCGGTGGAGCGGACGTCGCAGCCGACGCCGTCCACCTCCATCCCCTGTTCGCGGAGCCGCTCGACCGTGGCCGCCACGTCGTCCCCGGTGCGCGCGCAGACGAACACCCGGTCGCCGCGCCGTCCCAGCTCCTCGGCCACCGCGAGCCCGATCCCGCTCGTGCCGCCGGTGACCAGCGCGACCCGCTCCTTCTGTTCCGCCATGTCTCCGCCTTCCCGCCGGTGTCCCCGCCGCGGTCGCGCGCGGGGCTGTGCGTCGTCACACTCCGGCGGACTCTCCCGGGACCGGTTCAAGACACCCTCAAGGCGGGGCGGAACGGCGGGCCGTCGGCCGCCGGGCTGGACCGCAGCTCCAAGAGATCTCCAGGCCGCCCTGCGAGGGTCGGTCAGCGTTCGCCCCCTCACCCGCAGGCACCGCCCGCCGTCCCGAGAGGAAGCCCGATGACAGCCCACGAGGTCGCCCCGCTCGCCGACACCGACACCTACCTGCGCGTCCAGCACTTCTACGCCCGCCAGATGCGGCTGCTCGACACCGGCGCCACCGACGCGTGGGCGGCCACCTTCGCCGAGGACGGGGTGTTCGCCGCCAACGGCCTGCCCGCGCCGGTGCGCGGCCGCGGCAACATCGCGGCCGCGGCGAAGGAGGCCTCCCGGCGGCTCGCCGAGGCGGGCGTGGTGCACCGCCACTGGGTGGGCATGCTGACCACCGAGCCGGCGGAGTCGGGCCGGCTCCGGGCGACCTGCTACGCGCTGGTCCTGGAGGTGCCGCGCGGCGGCGAGGCGACGGTGCACCGCTCGACGGTCTGCGTGGACCTGCTGGAGCCGGTCGGTGACTCCTGGGTCGTGACGGACCGCAGGGTCACCCGGGACGACCTCGCCTGAACGGCCGGCCGGTCGGTTTTTCCCTGAGTATTCGCTGAGCAGGCAGACAATCAGACAGTCTTCGTATTGTCAGGTAATACTCCTCCGTGGCAGGGTCAAGCAACAAGATCCACGCACGATCGACCTATCGACCCAGAGCCCCAGAACGGGGGAGAAGAACCGTCATGTCGACCACAGAATGCGCGGAGGCTTCTCTTCACCAACGAAGCGGATCACTACCCGCCGGTATTCGAAGCGCTCCCGGCCGACCTGCTGGAAAGATCGTCAGTAACCCGGTCCGTCCCAACGGCAGAACGGTGTCGAAATGAAACCGGTTGAGCCCGCCCGGGTACTGCTCATCGACGACCACACCCTGCTACGGCAGTCGCTGCGGCAGGTCCTCTCCGCCGAACCCGACCTCGCGGTGGTCGGCGACACCGGCGACATCGACGAAGCCGTCACCCTCGTCGCCGCCACCGCGCCCGACGTCGTCCTGCTGGGCGGCGAACTGCTCGACTCGGAGGTCGCCGAGGCGGTCCGACGGATCGCCACGGTCTCCCCCGACGCCCGGGTCATCGTCCTGAGCATGAGCGACCGGCCCGCCGACGTCCGCGACCTGCTGGACCTCGGCGTGCGCGGCTTCATGCTCAAGAGCGTGAGCCGGTACGAACTGCTCGCGGCCATCCGCGGGGTCTACAGCCGCGACCAGTCGACCCTCGCCGTCTCCCAGCACAGCCTCGCCCAGCTCAGCCGACAGGCCGCGGTCACACTGTCGGACCGCGAGCTCGAAGTCCTCGTGCTCGCCGCCCAGGCGCTGACGAACTTCCAGATCGGCTCCCGGCTCGGCATCGCCGAGGGCACCGTCAAGCGTCATCTGCGCAACGTCTTCGGCAAGTTGGGCGCGGTGTCGCGGATCGACGCGGTGAACAAGGCCGTCGCCGCGTCATTGATCCCGGTCCCCACCCGCACCCGGGGGACCCCGCTGACGGCCGGCCGACAACCCTGACCGCTCCCGGCACCGACGACGGCCGACGCGCTGCCGGGGCAGCCGGTTGCGAACGGCCGGGGGGCGCGGGACCGGCCCGGCGACCAACGGTGGTCGCCGGGCCGGTCCCGTGTCCGCGCTCACCCCCGGCCGGCGGTCCGGGTCACCTCCAGCGGCCCCTCCGCGGAGGGCTCCGGCAGGTCCCGGCCGTGGACCGCGTCCCGGATCTCCCGCCGCTGGACCTTGCCGTTCTGCGAGCGCGGGATGACCTCCACCACCTCCACGTACCGCAGGTGCTGGTAGTACGGCATCCGCGCGTTCGCGCCCCGCACGGCCGCCAGCGCCGCCCCCTCCTCGTCCGCGTACGGCTTCGCGAGCACCACCAGCGCGTACGCCACCGAGCCGCTGAAGCGGTCCGGGCGGTCGACCACCACGCTGTCCGCGACCTCGGGCCGCTGCCGGAGCACCCCCTCGACCTCGGTCGGCGACACCAGCCAGTTGTCGCACTTGAAGACGTCCTTGATCCGGTCGACGACGAACAGGCAGCCGTCCTCGTCCGTGTAGCCGATGTCACCGGTCGAGAACCACCCCCCGGCGTCCAGGTGCGCGCCGGGCTCGGCGCCCAGGTACCCGTTCATCAGCTGCGGCCCGCGGACCTGGATCTCGCCCCGCTCCCCCACCGGCAGCTCCGCCCGGGTGTCGACGTGGACGATCCGCGACTCGGTGCCGGCCGACGGCGGCCCGCAGGAGCCGGCGCGCGGGTCGTCCAGCCGGTCGAAGTGCGTCTGCGGGGACGCCTCGGCCAGCCCGTAGCCCTGCACCACCGGCACCGCGAAGCGGGCGGTCAGGCCGCGGGTCGCCTCCGGCGGCAGGGCCGAGCCGCCGGAGAGGATCGCCCGCAGCGTCGGGACCGCCCCGTCCGCCGCGGGATCGGCCGCGAGGCGGGACAGCCGCATCGGCAGGCTGTAGTAGTGCGTGACGGCGCCCTCCCGGGCGGCGGCGAGCGAACCCGGCACGTCCGGGTCGGTCCACAGCAGCTGGGTGGCGCCGGCCTGCACCGCGGCGTTGAGGTGCATCAGGTGGTAGGTCGGCAGGTAGTTGAAGACCACCGACGCGGCGTCCAGGCCGTGGGCGTGGGCCGTCTGCGCCGCGTTGACGGTCAGGTTGAGGTGGGTCAGCTCGACCGCCTTGGGCGCGCCGGTGGTGCCGCTGGTGAACAGCAGGTTGGCCACCGCCCCGGGATCCGCCGCGGCCTCCGGGAGCGGGCGCCCGGCCGCGGCGGCCAGCACCTCGGCCAGGAGCGGCACGCCCTCGTCCTCCGCCGCGCCGGAGGTCAGCAGCACCGTCTCCAGCCGCGGCAGGCGGTCGCGGACGGTACGCACCCGCCGGTACACCTCGGGCGTCAGCACCGCCGTGCGCGCACCCGAGGTGGCCAGCACGTGCACCAGGGCGTCCTCCCGCAGCAGCGGGTTGACGAGCGCGGCGACCCGGCCGGCCCGCGCGGTCCCGTAGTACGCGACCGGGAACGCCGGGGACAGCTCGGCCGCGACCGCCACCACCGCCTCCGGACCGGGCGTCAGGGCGTGCAGGGCGGCCGCGAAGGCGTCGACCTGCCCGTCGAGCCGGCCGAAGGTCAGCACCGACCCGTCGGGGGTGCGCAGCGCGGCGCGGTCCGGGGCCAGGGCCGCCGCGCGGCTCAGCAGGTGGTCCACCCGGGGGCCGCCGAGCCGGTCCGCGATCGCCGCCAGCGGAGCGCCGGCCGTGGCGCTGCCACGACGGGCAGGTGGGCTGGACGTGGTCACAGGTCTTCTCCTCCGTCCGGTGGGTGCGACCCGCACCCGGGTACCGGGACGGTGCCAGGCCTCCTTGGGGCACGGGTTGAGAGCCGTTCGAGGGGACGCGCCCCTCGAACGGACCGCGAGCGGACCGGTCCAGGCTGACCGGCGCACGTCCGAGCAGAACCGACCGATGGGAGTAGCGGATGCGCGTGTTGTTCGTGGCCACCGCAGGGGCGCACCTGCCGTGGATCACCCCGCTCAGCTGGGCCTGCCAAGTCGCCGGCCACGAGGTGCTGGTGGCCTCCCGTCCGGCCGCGACCGGGTTCCTCACCGCGGCCGGGCTCACCGTCGCCCCGGTCGGCGACGAGGACGCCATCCGTACGGCGCAGTCCGCCCACCGGGGCCTCGCCTCCACGGGCGGCCCCCGCCACCTGGCCTCCGGCTGGGTCAGCAACCCCGAACGGCTCGACCGGGAGGCCCGGCGGCTGCTCGGCACCCGGCAGATCACCTCCGCCGACGCGATGACCGACGACCTGGTCGCCCTCGCCCGCGCCTGGCGGCCCGACGTGGTCGTGTACGACACCGTCGCGCTGGCCGGACTGGTCACCGCGGCGGCGGTGAAGGTCCCGGCCTTCGGCCACACCTGGGGGTTCTCCTTCGGCTTCGACTTCGAACGGGACGAGGACCTCCGGGCGCCCTTCGCCCGGCTCTTCGAACGCTTCGGCGTCGAGCCCCGGTTCGCGCCGGAGGCCTGGATCGACCCCTGCCCGCAGACCCTGCGCTCGCCGCACCCGGTGCCGTGGGCGCCGATGCGGCTGGTGCCGTACAACGGGCCGCTGGTGCTGCCCGAGTGGCTGCTGGACCGGCCGGAGCGGCCGCGGGTCTGCGTCACTGGCGGGGTGACCACCACCGCCCTGACCGGCCTGGTGGGGCGGCTGGCCGAGGGCGTGCGGCGGGCCGGGGCCGAGGCGGTCGTCACGGTCGCCGGCCACCACGACGTCTCCGCGGCCGATCTGCCGGACGGCGTCCGGCTGTTGAGCGCCTTCCCGATGAGCACGCTGCTGCCGACCTGTGACGCGGTGGTCCACCACGGCGGGGTCGGCACCGGCATGATCAGCGCGGTCACCGGGCTGCCCCAGCTGGTCGTCCCGCACACCGCGATCCAGGACCACTGGGCGGAGCGGATCACCGAGGTCGGCGCCGGCCTGACCCTGGACGTCCCGGACGGCCCGGACGTCGACGCCGTCGCGGAGGCCGTCACCGCGCTGCTCACCGTGCCCGGCCACCGGGAGAGCGCCGGCCGGCTGCGGGACGAGAACGCGGCCATGCCGGCGCCGGCCCGCCTGGTGGGCCTCCTGGAGCGCGCGGTGGCCGAGGGCGGGGTCGTCGGCAGCGAGTTGGTCGTCCGGCCCTGACCCGGGCGCCACCGCGCCGGGCCCGGTCCGCGAGCCGCGGGCCGGGCCCGGCGCGTTCCGGGCCGCGCGTCGGCGTCGTCCTCCGCCGGCCGTCGCCATCCGCCGACGGTCACCGCGCGTCGGCCGTCACCGCGCGCCGGCGTCAGGCCAGGGCGGGCTCGGCGGGTACCGGCCCGTGCCCCTCCGCCCGCAGGAACGCGGCCGCCGCCAGCACCGTCCGCCGGTCGTCGGCGGGCGCGCCGCGCCGGGCCGGCAGGGTGGGGACCGCCGCGCTGCGCCCGGAGGAGACGGCCGGCCGACGCCGTGCCAGCGCCGTGAGGCCCTGCCCCGGGCCGGCCTCGACGAGCACGTACCGGCCGGTGTCCAGCAGGCGGCCGAGGGCCGGTCCGAACAGCACCGGTGCGGCCGGCTGCCCGGCCCAGAACGCCGGGTCGGTGGCCTGTTCGGGCGAGAGCGGCCCGGCCGTGTAGCCGGAGAACAGGGTCGGGCTCGGCGGCGACAGCCGCAGGGCGGCCACCGTCGGCAGCGACTGCGCGGCGGCGGCCGCGAGGCTGGGGCTGTGGAAACCCTGGACCGCCCGGGTGCGCCGGCAGAGGAACCCGTCCGCCCGCAACCCGGCCTCCACCGGGGCGAGTTCGGCCTCCGGCCCGGCCAGCACGCACTGCCTGGCACCGTTGACCACGCCCACCACCACCTGCTCGCTCAGGTACGGCGCCAGCTCCTCGCGCCGGGCGGCCACCGCGAGCATCCCGCCGGGCGGGGCGGCGCTGATCCGGGAGATCCGGTCCATCTGCAGCCGGACCGCGTCCGGGAGGTCCAGCACCCCGGTCAGGACCGCGCCGACCACCTCGCCGACGCTGTGCCCGAGCACCGCCGCGGGCCGGACCCCCCAGGACAGCACGAGCCGCGCCAGCGCGTGGTCCACGGCGAACAGCAGGGCCTGGGCGCGGGTCACGTCGTCCAGCGGCACCGCCGGACGGTCGCTCAGCCAGTCCGCGCGCACCCGGCGGCCCTCGGGGCCCATCAGCTCGAAGACCTCGTCCATCGCGGCGGTGAACACCGGCTCGGCGTCGTACAGGCCCACCGCCATCCCCTCGTACTGCGCACCCTGGCCGGGCAGCAGCAGCACCACCGGACGCGGTCCGGTGCCGGGACCGTCGTCACCGCCGGCGGTCGCCGGGGTCGCGGTGGTCGCTGCGGTGGCGGCGGGGGCGCTGGTGGCGGTGGTCCGGCCGGGGAGTGTCGTCATCACGGTCCGTCCTTCCAGGGGCGGGTCAGTGGCGCCGATGCTCCCCGCCCCGGGTCGAGACCGTCTCGACCGGCGTTCGACCGGCGTTCGACCGGCGGACGACGGCCGTCCGACCGGCCCGGCCCGGCCTCGAACGACGCTCCACGCGAGGTCGAAGCCCCCGGCCCAGGATGGGTCCCGACCGACCCACGCGGAACCCGCGGGACGGTCGACGGAGGACGACCCCCGGGCGTGCGCCACAAGCCGCCGGCCGGCGTCGTCCTGGCCGACCACCACGGCACGGTGCCGGACCGGCGGGGCCGACAGCGCCCACCCCCGGTCCGGCACCCCGCCGCGACGAAGCGAAGCGAAGCGGCGACCCGCAGACACGTCAACCCGTCGACATCGGAGTGAGGATGAGGTTCGAGGGCCTGTTCATCGCCGGCGCCGCCCTCCATCTGCCGCCGCCCGTGGCCGTGCGCGACGCCGTCCGCGCGGGCTGGTGCGAGCCGGAGCTGGAGTCGTCCACCCGGATGGTGTCGGTGCGGGTCTCCGACACCCTCTCGGCGCCCGAGATGACCGTACGGGCGGCGCGCGCCGCGCTGCGGTCGGCCGGGCGCGATCCCGCCGACCTCGCGCTGCTGCTGCACGCCACCGCGTACTACCAGGGGCTGGACGAGTGGCCGGCCCCCTCCTTCGTCCAGCGGGAGGTCGCCGGGTCGAGCCACTGCCCGGCGATGGAGGTGCGGCAGATGTCCAACGGCGGCATGGCCGCGCTGGACCTCGCCTGCCACTACCTGGACGGCGCCCCCGAGGACCGGGCCGCGCTGCTGACCGCCGGGGACCGCTTCAGCCCGCCCGGCTTCGACCGCTGGCGCACCGATCCGGGGACGTTCTACGCGGACGGCGCGGCCGCCGTGGTGGTCACCCGCAGGCCCGGCTTCGCCCGGATCGTCGCGCTGGTGTCGCACTCCGAGCCCGGACTGGAGGGCATGCACCGGGGTGACGACCTGTTCGCGGACGCCCCGTTCACCCACCGCCGGCCGATCGACATGGGCGTCTGGCAGAAGGCCTTCATCGCCCGGCACGGCATGCCGTACACGGCCGCACGGGTCTCCCGCGGCGGACGGACCTCCCTGGAGACGGTGCTCGCCGAGGCCGGGACGGACCTCGCCGACATCGACCACTTCGTGCTCCCCAACCTGGGCCTGCACCGCCTGGACTCCGGCTACTTCCGCCGCTACGGGATCCCCGTGGAGCGCTCCACCTGGGAGTGGGGCCGGACGGTCGGGCACCTGGGGCCCGCCGACCAGTTCGCCGGGTTGGCCCGGCTGTGGCAGGACGGCCGGCTCGCGCCGGGGCACCGGGTGCTGCTGCTGGGCGTGGGCGCCGGCTTCACCTGGTCCGGCGCCGTCCTGGAGGTCCTGGCGCCCGCCGCCGACCGCTGACCACCGCATCCGCCGAACGCACCGCAGCGGCCGGCCCGGTCCCCGGGTCGGCCGCTGCGGTGCGCAGCCCCGTCAGGGCCCGGTACGGGCCAGCAACCGGCCCAGAACATGGGCCAGTTCGCCCTCCAGTGCGGCGCCGCCCCGCCCGCCGTGGTCGACCGAGCGCCAGGCGACGAAGCCGTCCGGCCGGACGAGGGCGGCCCCCGTGTGGCCCAGGTGGTAGCGGGCGCCCCAGTCGCCGTCCGGGTCCACGAGGTCGGTGCCGATCCGGTGGGCGGCGAACGGCGCCCCCAGCCGGTCGGCGGCGCGGGTGCCGGCCTCGGCCCAGGGGGTGCCGTCGCGGCCGGTGAGCAGCACGAAGCGCTCGCCGAAGAGGTCCAGCGCGGAGAGGGTCGCGCCCTCGCGCTCCAGCCGTACGTGCGGGGCGCGGGTGCCGGCGAGCCCGGCCAGGTCCGCGGGCTCGCACGGGTCGGTGCCCGCCGGCGGCCCGCCGATCACCGCCGTCGAGCGGTAGTGGTAGCCGAAGGTCAGGGCGAGCGGCGAGAAGCCGCCTCCGGCGCCGTCGGCCCGGCTGCGCTCGTGCTGCTTGGCGGCGGAGAAGGCGCAGGTGGTCTCGGCGACCGGCTGCCGTTCCGGCTCGTAGGAGTCCAGCAGGCCGGGCCCGGCCCAGCCGTTCAGCACGGCGGCGAGCTTCCAGGCCAGGTTGTGCGCGTCCTGGACGCCGGTGTTGGCGCCGAAGCCGCCGGCGGGCGAGACCACGTGGGCGGCGTCCCCGGCCAGGAAGACCCGCCCGTCCCGGAACCGGTCGGCCACCCGGGCGGCCAGTTCCCAGCCCTGGACCGGCCGGTCGGCGCCGTCCAGGGTGGGGACGATCCGCGCGTCGAGCGTCGGGTCGCCGGTGGCCGTGCGGACCAGTTCCAGGCACCGCTCGGGGGTGAAGTCGTCCAGGTGCTCGCCGTGTTCGGGGTGGTAGGGCACCATCAGCAGCCAGCGGTCCTGGCGTTCGAACATGGCCAGCAGGGTGCCGGCCTCGGGCCGGTCGATGTAGCAGACCGAGATCAGCCGGCCGCGCAGCAGGGCGGTGAGGTCGGCCTCGAAGACGATGTTGGCGACGTGGTGGAGCACGCCGGGCCCGTGGGTCGCGATGCCGAGCTCCCGGCGGACCGGCGAGCGGTGTCCGTCGGCGCCTATCAGGTAGCGGGCGCGGATCCGGTGGCGGCGGCCGGTGGCGGTGGACTCGACCAGCGCGGTGACGCCGTCCGGGTCCTGCTCGAACTCCAGCATCCGGGTGGAGAAGCGGATGTCGGCGCCGAGTTTGCGGCCGTGCCCCAGGACGAGCGGCTCCAGCACCTGCTGGTCCACGAAGGCGGGTTCGCACGGGCTGAGGTGCGCCACCGAGCCGGGCTCCTCGCGCCTGACCCGGTAGACCTCCGGACCGGCCAGTGTCTCGACCCGGGCCAGTTCCGGGTAGCGCTCGAACACCGACGGCGGCGCCGCCCGGATCACCGGTTCCAGTCCGCAGGCGCGGTAGAGCTCCATGGAGCGGGAGTTCATCACCCGGCCGCGGGGCAGCACCGAGGTGCCCGGGTGCCGCTCGACCACCGTCGTGGTGACGCCGTGGCCGCGCAGGAAGGCGGCCGCCGACAGCCCGACGAGGCCACCGCCGACCACGAGCACCGAAACTTCTTCGTCGTCCATGACTCTCCCTCGTCCGACCGTGTCCATGGCTGGGCGCGGACGCCGGTGCCGCTCGCGCGCCCGCGCCCCCTCACCCTGGCCGGTCCGCCTCGAACGGTGCTGGAGAACGGCTGCGCGCCCCGGCTCCCGCCCGCCCGGCCGCCCGACCGGTTGGTTCCGGCCGCCGACAGCCCTGCGGCCAGGGCGGGTTCGCAGGCTCCGGCGGGCGCCTCCTTCCAGCCGTTCTCCAACCGCGCCCGCTACTGCTGAGCGGTCGGGGAACGGGGAAGGACCCCGGGGAAGCCGGGGACATCGGGAAGGGAACCGAGGATGACACGATCGAACGGGCGACGGGTGCTGGTGACGGGAGCTTCACGCGGGATCGGGGCGGCGATCGCCCGGGCGGTGGCCGCCGACGGCGGTCGGCTCGCCCTGCTCGCCCGCCCCTCGGCCGAGTTGGACGGCCTGGCGGCCGAACTCGGCGCGGTGGCGGTGGGCGTCGACCTGGCCGACCCGGACGCGGCCGGGGCCGCGGTGGGCACGGCCTGCGCGGAGCTCGGCGGGCTGGACGTCCTGGTCAACAACGCGGGGGTGTTCCCGCTGGGCCTCGTCCGGGACGGCGATCCGGCGGACTGGCGGGCGATGGTCGACCTGAACGTCCTCGGGCTGCTGGCGGTCACCCGGGCCGCGATCCCGGCCCTGCTCTCCGGCGATCACCCGCAGATCGTCAACATCGGCTCCACGGCCGGGCGTTCGGTGGCGCACGCGATCCAGGGCGTGTACGCGGCGACCAAGCACGCGCTGGTGGCGATCAGCGACGGGCTGCGGATCGAGCTCGCCGGGGACGGCGTCCGGGTCACCCTGGTGTCGCCCGGCGCCGTCCGCACCGGGGGCAGCGAGCGGATCCGGGACGAGGCGCTGCGCGGGGTGCTGGCCAAGGTGCAGGAGGCGGTCGGGCTGGATCCGGCGGAGGTGGCGGAGCAGGTGCTGCACGTGCTGCACGCCCCGGCGGGGGTGCACCTGACCGAGCTGACGGTGCTCTCCACGCGGGAGCAACTGGGCTGAGGCAGCGGCGACGTGCGGGGCGGCCGGGTCGAACCGGCCGCCCCGTCCGCGCGCCCGGGGTCCCCGGGCGCCGGGCGGCCGCCGGGGCGCTCAGCGGCCGCCCGCGACGGTCAGCACCTCTCCGGTGATGTTGCCGTTGGCCCCGGAGCAGACGAACAGCACGGCGTTGGCGACGTCGGCGGGCGCGCTCAGCCGGCCGCTCGCGGTCCGCGCGGTCTCCTGCTCGCGCACCGCGGCGGGCAGGCCGGTGAGGGCCCGCTCGGTCAGGGTGAGCCCGGGGCAGACCACGTTGACCAGGATGCCGTCCGCCCCGGTGTCCCAGGCCAGGCTGCGGGCGAAGCCGTGCAGTCCGGACTTGGCCGCGCCGTAGAACTCCTGGCCCCGGTGGCCGTCGACCGCCACGTGCGAGGAGAGCAGGGCGATCCGGCCCCAGCCGCGGCGCCGCATGCCGGGCACGACCAGCTGGGCGAGCCGCAGCGTCGGCGCGAGGTTCTGCTGCACCACCGGTTCCCAGTCCTCGACGGCGACGTCCTCGAAGTGCACGCCGGGGGCCCGGCGGCTGCCCATCATCCGGACGGCACTGGTGACCAGGACGTCGATGTCCGCCCAGCCGTCGCCGGCGGCGGCGAGCTCGGCGAGCGTGCGCTCGGGCTCGGTGAGCGCGTAGCGCACGGCCCGCGCCCGGCCCTTGGCGGCGCCCAGTTCGTCGGCGAGTTCGGCCGCCTCGCGTTCCTTGCCGTGGTAGCCGATCAGGACCCTGGCGTCCTCGGCGGCGAAGGCCCGCGCGATCTCCCGCCCGATCCCTCCGGTCGCACCGGTCACCAGGACCACCCGGTCCGCGACTGCGAGTTCCACGCTGCCTCCTTGCGGCCCGGTGTCGGGCGGGCCGGCTCCCGGGGGATCGAGCGGATCCCGTCGCGAGCCTGCCCGGGCCGTCTGGAGGGCGGTTCGAGACCTCTCCCCCGCCCGACTCCGGCCCCCCGCAAGGGCATCGGCCGAGCCGGCGCGTCGGCCGGAGTTCGAACCCGGGTCGAAACGGCTCTGCCAGCCTCGCCGCCATCCGCGCGGCCGCGACGGCCGGTCGCGGGGCGTACCCGAGGACTGGGAGGAAGCATGAGCACCGAGACCGGGAACCGGCACACCGACGGCGGGGTGCTGCGGATCGACTACGACGACAGCGGACCGCACGTGGACGACAGCGTGTTCCGCTCGATCATGGCCACGCTGCCCACCGGGGTGACCGTCATCACCACGCTCGACGAGGAGGACCGCCCCAAGGGCCTGACCTGCAGCGCGGTGTGCAGCGTCTCCGCCCGTCCGCCGCTGCTGCTGGCCTGCCTGGACAACCGCAGCACGGTGCTGACGGCGGTCCTGGCGCGCGGCGCCTTCGTGGTCAACGTGCTGCGCGAGCACGGCGAGGGGGTCTCCAACCTGTTCGCCTCCCGGACCGGCGACCGCTTCGGCGTGACGCCGTGGCGGGCGAGCCCGGTGACCGGCCTGCCGTGGATCGAGCGGCACGCGATCGCGCACGCGGAGTGCCGGCTGGCGGGCGCCGTCCGGGCCGGCGACCACACGGTGCTGGTGGGCGCGGTCGTGGACGGCACCGCGCACCAGGGGCTGTCCACCCCGCTCATGTACTGGCGCAGCCAGTACGGGACGTGGCCCGCCCAGCCGGACGAGGCGTCCGCCGCGATCACCCTGGCCGCGGAGGGCTGAGCCGGCGCGGACCACGCTCGTTGCACTCAGTGCAAAATTTGCATAATCCGATGGAAGTGCAAGCTCTGCACTTCTTGCAGGCCGCGCCAAGATTGCATAGAGTGCAGTGGTGATGAGTGCATCCGATCAACGCAGAGAACGCCAGAAGGCGGCCAAGAGACATGCGATCACGCTCACGGCCGTCCGACTGGTCCTCGACAAGGGCCTCGACGCGATGACCGTCGAGGCCATCAGCGAGGCCGCCGACATCAGCCCCCGAACGTTCTTCAACTACTTCTCCAGCAAGGACGAGGCGCTCCAGATGCGGCCGTCCTGGTCGGCCGTGTCGCTGACGGCGCTCTTCCAGGACCGCCCCGCCGACGAGCCGGTGTTCCGCTCGATGCGCGTGGTGGCCCAGGAGATCGCCGACTCGTTCGTCCCGGCGCGCGAGGAGTCCGAGCTCTGGCGCGAACTGTGGCGCCGGCACCCCGAACTCCTGGCCAAGCGCAGCTCGGAGGGCGAGGAGGAGATCTTCCGGAGCCTCATCCTGGCGGTCGCCGAGCGGACGGGCACCGACCCGATGAAGGACAGCTACCCGAGCGTCGTGGTCACCTCGGCGTTCTCGGTGATCCAGTGGGCGGTCCGCTTCTCCTGGATCAACGAGGACGACCGGACATCCGCCAACCTCATCGACGAGGCCTTCGACCTACTCGAACGCGGCCTCTGAGTCCGCCGGATCCACCGGCCCCGCACGGCCGGTCGGACCCGCCGGAACAGCACGACCCGCACGACCCGCACCCCCTGCACGACCCGCACACCCCGCACGATCCGCGCCCCACCGCAGCTGCACCGCTCCCCACTGCTTGTCGGCACCACCCCAGACCACCGTCCTCGTGACCAGCCGCACCAAGGAGCCACCCGTGCCACCAACAGCTGGCGACGCCGCCCGGAGCCCCCTGAGCCGCCGCCAACTGGCCGTCGTCATGTCGGCCCTGCTACTGTCCATGTCCCTCGGCGCGCTGGACCAGACCGTGGTCGCCACCGCGCTGCCCGCGATCGTCGGGGATCTGCACGGCCTCAAGTACACCTCGTGGCTGTTCACCGCCTACATCCTCGCCTCGGGCATCTCGACCCCCATGTACGGGAAGCTGGCCGACCTCTACGGACGGCGCAAGCTCTACCTGTTCGCCCTGGTCGCGTTCCTCACCGGCTCGGCCCTCGCGGGCGCCGCCCAGTCGATCTTCCAGCTCATCGCCTTCCGGGCGATCCAGGGCGTGGGCGCCGGCGGCCTCATGGTGCTGACCCTGACGATCATCGCCGACATCGTGCCCACCCGTGAACGCGGCAAGTACATGGGCCTGTACGGCGCCGTCCTCGGCCTGTCCTCGGTGGCCGGCCCGCTGATCGGCGGCTACTTCGTCGACCACACCACGTGGCGCTGGGTCTTCTACATCAACCTGCCGCTCGGCCTGGTCGCACTCGCCGTGGCCGGCACCGCGCTCAAGCTGCCGGCGCGGACCCGCGGCGGGAAGATCGACTACGCCGGGTTCCTGATGCTGGCCGGCGCGCTCACCTGCCTGGTGCTGGCCACCTCGTGGGGCGGCACCAAGTACGCCTGGTCCTCCACCACCATCCTCGGACTCTTCGCGGGCATGGCGGTCTTCATCGCCGCCTTCGTCGTGGCCGAGCGGTACGCCCCCGATCCGCTGATCCCGCTGCGGCTGTTCACCGTCCGCACGGTGGTGCTCGCCTGCCTGGCCAGCATGCTCGTCTTCACCTGCGTCAACGGCCTGGCCACCTTCATCCCGATGTTCCTGCAGCTGGTCACGGGCATCACCGCCACCAACACCGGGCTGCTCACCCTGCCGCTGATGGTCGGCCTGATGTTCTCCTCCGTCGTCGGCGGCAACCTGATCACCAAGACCGAGCGCTACAAGTGGTCGCCCATGGTGGGTGCGGTGATCGGCGCGCTCACCATGTTCCTGCTCTCCACGATGAACGAGCACACCGGCTGGTGGCTGCTCGCCGTCTACGTCACCATCCTCGGCGCGGGCCTCGGCCTGATGATGCAGCCCCTGGTGATCGCCGTGCAGGTCACCGTCGAGCGCCGCGACCTCGGCGTCGGCACCGCGACGGCGGCGTTCTCCCAGCGCATCGGCGGTTCGATCGGCCTCGCCGCACTCGGTGCGCTCTTCGCCCACCAGTACGAACACGGCCTCGCCAAGCACCTGACGGCCGCACAGGTCGCGGCCGTGCCGTCCGACGGCTCGGTGTCGCCGACCGTGGTCGAAGCCCTGCCGCCGGCGATCCGGGACGGCCTGCGGCTGGCCTTCAGCGACGCCCTGACCGACGTCTTCTTCTGGCTCACCCCGGTGATGGTGGGGGTGCTGGTCATCTCCGCCTTCCTCAAGAACGTGCACCTCGACCAGAGCGTCCCGCTGGGCGAGTTCGCCCACCTGGACCTCGACGAGGACGACGAGGGCGACGACTCCGCCGCCTCCCCCGACGGCGCCTCGCCCGACGCCGACCGCCCGGTCGACGCCTTCGACGTCCCCGCCCAACCAGGCGGATACGAAGGAGGCTTGACGCAGCGTCAGAGCTGACGGAACGTCAAGCCCGAGAAGCCGGCCGCGGCGCGGCCGCCCAGCGCCCACCCGTCACCCCCGTACGGGTGATCGCACAGCGACCGCGCCGCGCGCCATCTCTCTTCAGTGACATCGCCGGATACCCCGAAGGTGGGTGTCCGGCGCCCCATTGGAAGCATTCGCCTTGAGCGTTCCCCGACAACGCTCCTAGGGTCCTGATCGCAGGCCGGCCACCAAAACGGGCCGGCCACCCGCGTTCATGAGGATTCAGCCGACCGGCGAGGAGCTTCCCATGGATTTCAAGGTATTGGGACCACTGGAGGTAAGCCACCTGGGTTGCCCGCGGACGCCCAGCCCCCCGAAGACCCGTCAGCTGCTGGCCCTGCTGCTCCTGCGGGTCAACCAGGTGGTGAGCCTGGACTCGATCATCACCGAGCTGTGGGACGACCGCCCGCCGCGGAGCGCGGTCACCACCGCCCAGACCTACATCTACCAGCTCCGAAAAGCCTTCGCCGCCGAGGTCGGCGAGGAGGCGGCCGGGCACATGATCTCCACCGTCCTCCCCGGCTACGTCCTGCGGATCGACGAACGGCAGCTCGACGCACCCCGGTTCGACCGGCTCGTCGAGGACGCCCGGCTGCTGAACGAGGACGGCGAACCGCTCCGGGCCGCCGGACTCCTGGCGGACGCCCTGGCGATGTGGCGCGGGCCGGCCCTGTCCAACGTCAGCTGCGGCCCGGTGCTGGCGAGTTACGCCACCCACCTGGAGGAGCGGCGGATCAGCGCCCTGGAGGCCCGGGTCCGCACCGACATGGAACTCGGGCGCCACCGCCGACTCGTGGCCGAGCTGCAGACCCTGGTGAGCACCTACCCCTTCAACGAGTGGTTCCACACCCAGCTGATCCTGGCGCTGAACCGCTCCGGCCGGCGCGGCGACGCCCTCAACGCCTACCAGCGGGTGCGCCGGCTGCTCGGCGAGGAGCTGGGGCTCGACCCGTCGGCGGAGCTCCAACGCGTCCACCAGCAGGTGCTGCGGGTGGACGGCCCCGCCGTCCAGCGGATGCCGGTCGGCTCCGGGGCGAGGAGGGGCTGACATGCGGCCCGTCACCCCGTCCGCCGTCCCGCCGAGTACGTCGACCGGACCGCCGGCGCCCGCCCCCACGGCCCTGGACGTGGTCGCCGGCCACGACCTGACCGGCCGCACCGCGGTGGTCACCGGCGGAGCCTCGGGCATCGGCCTGGAGACCGCCCGCGCCCTCGCACGGGCCGGCGCCCGGGTGGTCATCGGCGCCCGCGACCCGCGGACCGCCGAGGCCGTCGCGGCCGGACTGCGGAGGAGCACCGGGAACCCGGCCGTCACCGTCGCGGCGCTGGACCTCGGCTCCCTGCACTCGGTCCGGGAGTTCGCCGACGGCCTGCTGCGCCGGCGCGACCCCGTCCACCTGCTGATCGCCAACGCGGGCGTCATGGGCGTGCCCCCCGGCCGCACCGCCGACGGCTTCGAGACCCACCTCGGCGTCAACCACCTCGGCCACTTCGCACTGGCCGTCCGGCTGCTGCCCGCGCTGCACTCGGCCGGGCACGCCCGGGTGGTCGTGGTGGGCTCCAGCGCGCACCACCTCGGCGGACTGGACCTCGACGACCCGCACTTCGAGCACCGCCCGTACGACCCGTACCTCGCCTACGCCCAGTCCAAGACCGCCAACGCCCTGTTCGCCGTCGCCCTCACGGCCCGGCACCGGGAACACGGCGTGCTCGCCAACACCGTCAGCCCCGGCGCCACCCTCACCGGGCTCCAGCGCCACCTCAGCACCGAGACCAAGCACGCGGTCGGCCTGATCGGCCCGGACGGCACGCCCGACCCGCGCCTGCGCACGGCGGCCCAGGGCGCGGCCACCTCGGTGTGGGCGGCGGTCGCCCCGGAGCTCGCGGAGACCGGCGGGGCCTACCTGGAGGACTGCGCCGTCGCCGGCCCGTGGCAGGGAACGGCGCCGGCCCGGGGCTACCTCCCCGCGGCCCTCGACCCGGAGCGCGCCGACCGGCTCTGGGAGCTCTCCGCCGCGCTGGTGGGCGCGGACCGACCACGCCCCACCCGCACCCCGCTCAACCAGCCGACCGCCGGCCCTCACCCCGACCGGGCGGCTCCGGGAGTGCACTGAGCTCCCTGAACAACCGCAACTCCACCTCGCTCAGGGGCAGTTCCGGGCACAGTCGCTCGGGGTGACCCGGGGCGGGACCGCGCAGTCGCCGCGGCTCCGGCACCTCCGCCGGAGCCGCGGCGGCGCGTGCGGCGGCCTCGTACATGTCCGCCCCGCCGAGCACCTTCAATCCCGACCACAGCCACCCCACCAGTGCGGCCAGGGCCCGCAGCACCCACCACAGAGCGATCACGTCCGCCTCCTGTCGGCGTCCCGTCCAGCGCGGGCAGCCAGCGTGCCCGCCCCGCCTCAAGCCCGCCTGGAGGCACCGGCGCCTTCCGGGCGGGCCGCCGTCGGGCGCCCGGCCCGGAAGGCGCCGGGCCCGGCCGCCGCCGATACTGGGGCCGCGACCCCCGGGAGGAACCATGGACTACGGGATCGGCGTACGGCTCGACCGGCCGTTCGCGCAGACGGTGGAGGCGGTCACCGCCGCCCTCAAGGAACAGGGCTTCGGCATCCTGACCACGATCGACGTCCGGGCGACCCTGCGCGAGAAGATCGACGCCGAGATCGAGGACTACCTGATCCTCGGCGCCTGCAACCCCGCCCTCGCCCACCGCGCGCTCGGGGCCGACCGCCGCATCGGACTGCTGCTGCCCTGCAACGTCGTCGTCCGCGCCGACGGCGGCGCCACCGTGGTGGAGGCCGTCGACCCGCAGACGCTGGTCGCGCTGGCCGGCCCCGACGGCGGGCTCGGCGAGGTCGCGGACGAGGCGGCCCGGCGGCTGGGCGCGGCGCTCGACACCCTGCGCGGCTCCCGGAGCGGGCCGTGACCGGGCCGGTCGTCGCCGGCTTCGACGGCTCACCCGAGAGCGTCGCCGCCACCGCCTGGGCGGCCCGCGAGGCGCAGCGCCGGGACTGCCCGCTGCGGCTCCTCCAGGCCCGGCCCCGACCGAAGCGGAACGCGGCCGACGACGAGCGGGAGCGCGGGCACGCCGTGGAGCGACTCGGCTCCCGCGAGACCGAGTTGCGCGCCCTCGTCGAGGTCCCGGTCAGCTCCGCACTCGTCCCCGACGGCCCGGCCGCGGCGCTGGAGGACGCCTCCCGCGACGCCGCCCTGCTCGTGCTGGGCTCCCGCGGCCTGGGCGCCGTACGCGGCTTCCTGGTCGGCTCGGTGAGCCACGAGGTCCTGCGCCGGGCCGGCTGCCCGGTGGTCCTGGTCCGCCCCGGCGAGGACGAGCCGGAGGGCCCGGTCCTGGTCGGCCTCGACCTCGTCCACCCGATGGAGGAGGTGCTCGCCTTCGCCTTCGACGCGGCCGTCCGGTACTCGGCCCCGCTGCGCGTGGTGCACGTCTGGTCCCCGCCGGTCGGCAGCGAGTACATGGCCTTCGAGGCGATCGGCGGCCTGGAGACCGAGCTCTCCTCCGTCGAGCGGACCCGCTTCACCGAGCTGCTGGAGCCCTGGCGGGCGCGCTACCCCGAGCTGGACGTGACGACCGACCTGATCCGCGGCAGTGCCGCCGTCGCCCTCGTGGACGCCGCCGGAGCCGCCCGACTGCTCGTCGTCGGACGGCGCGTCCGGCGCACCCTGCTCGGCGCCCACCTCGGCCCGGTCGCCCACGCGGCGATCCACCACGCCCGCTGCCCGGTCGCCCTCGTCCGGCACGCCTGACCGCGCCCCTGACGGCGCTGACCGCGGTCGGGGCTCGGGAGGGCGGGGCCGGGATGCCGGGACTCGAAGGGCGAGGGCCCGGAGGTCGGGGCTCACCCGGACAGCCTGGCCGGGATGCCCGCCGGGGCGGGAGTGCGCAGGCTGCTGGCACGGACCGGGCTCGTGTGGGCACACCCGGGGCACGGCTCAGGGAGGACGACATCGACGGGACGCGGCAGGTGGGCCCCGAGGGGGACGTGACCGCACGGGTGCTCGCGCGGTGCGCGCTGCTGGCCGCGGTCGGTGCCGTGGTCGTGCTGCTGATCGCCCTGGGCGAGGGCAGTCTGGCCGTGGTGGCGAGCGGCTTCGTGGTGCTGGTCGTCTGGGCGGCCGGGGCCTGGTGGTTCCTGGCGCACCGCGGCGCCCTGCGGCTGGTCGGGGGGCTGCTCACGGTCGCCGCGCCGATCGGACTCGTGGTGCTGTTCGCCTACCACGACCTGTGGCCGACGGCGCTGGTGCTGTTCCTCTGCTGGGGCGCGGCGCTGGCCCTCGCCCGGACGGCACTGCGCCGCGTGCGCCCGAGCGGGGCGAACCCGGCGGTCCCCGCCACCCGGCCGGTGCACCCGGTACTGATCATGAACCCGAAGTCCGGGGGCGGGAAGGTCGGCCGCTTCGGCCTGGTCGAGCGGGCCGAAGAGCTCGGCGCCCGGGTGGTCCTGCTCGACCCCGCCGTGCACGCCGACGTCGCCGCACTCGCCCGCGAGGCGGTGGCCGGCGGCGCCGACCTGCTCGGCGTCGCGGGCGGCGACGGCACCCAGGCCCTGGTCGCGGCCGTCGCCGCCGACCACGGGCTGCCGTTCCTGGTGATCTCCGCCGGCACCCGCAACCACTTCGCGATGGACCTCGGCCTCGACCGCGCCGATCCGTCCCGCTGCCTCGACGCGCTGACCGCCGGCGAGGAACTGCGGATCGACCTCGGCGAGGTCGCGGGCCGGCCCTTCGTCAACACGGTCTCCTTCGGGGTGTACGCGGACGTCGTGCAGCGCCCCGAGTACCGCGACGCCAAGGCCGGCACCGCCCTGAACCTGCTGCCGGACCTCCTGGTCGGCGAGGGGGTGCGGCGCGTCGACGCCCGGATCGAGGGCGGCAGCGTCGCGGCCCTCTCCGCCCAGCAGGCGCTGCTGATCAGCAACAACCCGTACGGCTCCCCCGACGACCTCGAAAGCGGCGGCCGTCGCGCCCGGTTGGACAGCGGCCTGCTCGGCGTCACGGGCATCAGGGTCGAGGGCGCGGCACAGGCCGCGGAACTGGCCGTCCGGGGCGCGCAGGCGACCGGACTGACGGTGCTGACCGCGCGCCGGGTCGAGGTGACGTCCGAAGAGGCCGAGATCCCGGTGGCCGTCGACGGCGAGGCGCTGCGGCTGCCCACGCCGGTGGTGTGCACGCTGCGCCCGGGCGCGCTGCGGGTGCTGGTGCCGCGTGACCGCCCCGGCGTCGCGCCCACCCGGCAGCGGGTGGACTGGCGGCAGCTGGCCACGCTCGCCTTCAGCCGCGGCACGCCGGACTCCGGGCGGGCCCCGGACGAACGGGACGCGCAGGACCGGGACGCGCAGGACCGGGGCGGGCGCGGCCGGGACGGAGACGGGCGAAACGGCGGGGGGCGGTCCCGTGCCTGACCGGAACGTCTCCGCGGCGGCCGTCCTCGCCGACCTGCGCGCGATCGACGGCGCCCTGTACGCGGCCGTGGCCGCCACCCCCACGCCGGCCCTGGACTCCGCGCTGCGGCGGCTGTCCCGGACGGCCGACCACTCGAAGATCTCACTGACCGTCGCCGCCGGCCTCGCCCTCCTGCCCGGCCGTCCCCGGCAGGCGGCCGCCGTCGGGGTCGGCGCCGTCGCCCTGGCCTCGGCGGCGTCGAACCTGCTCGGCAAGCGGCTGGTCCGCCGCCGACGGCCCGACCGGGAGGAGGCCCGGGTGGACGTGGCCCGGCACGTGCCGATGCCGAAGTCGGCCTCCTTCCCGTCCGGCCACACGGCGTCGGCGACGGCCTTCGCCACCGCCGTCGGGGTGGTGCTGCCCCCGGCGGCGGTGCCGCTCGGGGCGCTGGCGGTCGCCGTCGGCTACTCCCGCGTCCACACCGGCGTGCACTACCCGGGCGACGTCGCGGCCGGTGCGGTCCTCGGCTTCGCGGCCGCGGCGGCGGCCCTGGCCGTCGGGCACGTGCCGCTGCGGCTCGCCGGGGACTGAGCGGCCCGCCCGGGCACCGGCCCCGAACGGACGCGCGGCCCGCCCGGGCACCGCGTCCACCCCGCTTGCCGTCCCGGCTGCCTCGGGGCGGCGGTCCCGGTCACCCGGCCAGCGGTGCGGGCAGCGGCCGGGAGTGCAGGATGTCCAGCCGGGAGACCGCCCTGGTCACCACGACGTACAGCCGGTGCAGGCCGCGCGGTTCGGCCTCGACGATCGCGGCCGGTTCCAGGACCACCACGTGGTCGTACTCCAGTCCCTTGACCAGCGAGGCGGGCAGCACCGTCACCCGGGCCGTGGTGCCGACCTGCTCGGCCGAGGCCGTCGGGATCCCGGCCGCCCGGAGCGCCGTGTCGGCCTCCGCCACCGCGCCGTCCGCCGCGATCACCGCGATCGAGCCCTCGCGCTCCAGCGCGGCCCGTACGGCGGCGACCGTCGCACCGCCCAGCCCGGCCGCACCGCCCGTTCCGCCTGTCCCGCCTATCCCGCCTGTCCTGCCTGTCCCGCCTGTTCCGCCCGTTTCTGCCTCACCCCCGCCGCCCGAGCCGTCGACCCGGCGCACCGTCAGCTCGCCGTCCCGCCGCAGCGACACCGCCTGCGGCACGTCCACGTCCAGCGCACCGAGCACCCGGTTGGCCAGCGCCATCACGTCGGCCGGGACGCGGAAGCCGGTGGTCAGCGGCACCACCGCGGCCTCCGGCTTGCCGAGGTGGGCGAGCTGCTCGGGCCAGCTGCGGGCGGCCCACGGGGCGGTCGCCTGGGCGAGGTCGCCGAGGACGGTGAGGGAGCCGAAGGCGCTGCGGCGGGCGATCGCCCGGCACTGCATCGGGGAGAGGTCCTGGGCCTCGTCCACCACGACGTGACCGAAGCCGGCCGGGCGCTCGATCAGGCCCGCCACCTCGTCCAGGAGCATCAGGTCGTGCTCGGACCACTTCGCGCTCTTCGCCGAGCGCGGCGGCCTGCGCCACAGGACCGCCGCCTGCTCCCCGGCGTCGAGCACCCCGTCGGCGGCCTCGGCCAGCACGGCGGGGTCGCTCAGCAGCGCGGCGACCACGGCCTCCGGCCGCAGGGCGGGCCAGGCCGCCTCCAGGAACGCCGCGACCGGCTTGCAGCGGCCGACCTTCCGCTGCCACCCGCCGGACATCACGCCAGCCCGGCGCTCCGCCTGGTCCTGCAGCATCGCCACCACCCGGGTGCGGACGCTCTCCCGGCCGATCGCGTACGGCGGCTCCTGCGCGCGCAGCTCGGCGACCATCCGGTCCAGCCGCTCCGGCGCCACCCGCCACCGGTACGAGCCGTCCGGGACGGACAGCGGCTCCGCGCCCGACGTGCGGATCCGCGCGTACAGCGCCCGGCGCAGCACCGTCGCCATCCGTGCGTCCTGCTTGACGGCGGCGGCCCGCTCGTCGTCCACGGCCGCGACCGGCCGGTCGGCGACCAGGTCCTCGACGGTGCACTGGCCGACGTCGATCTCGCCGAGTGCGGGCAGCACCTCGGCGATGTAGCGCAGGAAGGTGCGGTTGGGGCCGATCACCAGCAGGCCGCCGCGCCGGATCCGCTGCGGGAAGCTGTAGAGCAGGTACGCGGCGCGGTGCAGGCCGACGGCGGTCTTGCCGCTGCCGGGCGCGCCCTGCACGCAGACGGACTCGCTCAGCCCGCCCCGCACCAGCTCGTCCTGCTCGGGCTGGATGGTGGCGACGATGTCCCGCATCGGGCCGGTGCGGGGCCGCTCGATCTCGGCGGCGAGGATGCCGCCCGGGCCGTTGCCCGCCGGGCTCCGGCCGGCTCCGTCGAGGCGCTCGTCCTCCAGGCCGGTGAGCTCGTCGGGGCGGCCCAGGCTCCACGGCGCCCAGCCGAACCGTCGGCGCTGCGCCAGTCCGAGCGGGGTGTGGGCGCTCGCCTGGTAGAACGCCCGGGAGACCGGGGCCCGCCAGTCGACCACCAGCGGCGGGACGGTCGGATCCTCGGAGATCCGCCGACGGCCCACGTAGTAGCGCTGGCGCCGGTGGTCCCCCGCCTCCGGGGTGTCGGCGAAGTCGAGGCGGCCGAAGAACGACGGGCTCTCCGGCAGCTCCCTCATCCGCTTGGCGCGCGTCCGCAGGTACCGGCCGAGTGCCTCCGCGCTGGCACCGTCGCCGGAGACGTCCTCCCCGGCGACGACCTGGTGGCTCGCATCTTCGACCTGCCGGGCCGTCGCCGCCCGGCAGGACTCGACGTAGGCCCGTTCCCGCCGCAGCTCGTCGTCGAGGTGCCGGGTTTCCGGCGCCGTCCGCTGGACTTCCGAGGTCATCGTTCCGCGTCCCTTCCCGTCCCGAGCCAGCGAGCTCACTCGCTCGGGATCCAGCATAACTGAACTCAGTAAAGTTACTGACTTGGTTACGCAATCTGGGAACGAGGAGAGAGCGCGAGGGCCAGGGCGAAGACGGGGCGGGGCGGGGCCCCGGACCGGCTCAGGACACCAGGGGCGCCTCCGCCAGCTCCGTCAGCGTCACGGTGCACAGCCCGCCGCGCTCGGTGCGGACGTCCGTGACCTCCAGCTGCGTGCCCGGCAGCAGGATGAACTCCTCCTCGCCGGTGAAGGCCGAGAAGTTCTGGATGCCCGTGGCCCTGGCCGGACGCACCTCGAAGAGCGTCCGCTTGCCGCGGCTGCCGAGGAAGGCCTGCGCCACACCGAGCTTGGACGTGCAGGAGGACACGCCCCACCACGTCACCGTCTTGCCCAGCGGGTACTGCCGGCGCAGGTCCAGCGAGACCCCGCGCCAGAGCGGCTCGGTACGGACGGGCAGCCGCGACACCGCCGCGAACAGCAGCCGCAGGTACGGGAGGTAGGGCACCAGCCGGCTGCGGTCGGGCGAGCGCAGGACGGCGTTGATCTCCCGGTAGAACGCGGACTCGCAGGTGTACAGGTACAGCGCGGCGATCTCGTCGGCCGACGGGCCGGTGCCCGCCTCGTCCGCCCGCCGCTTGCCGAACTCGTGCGACAGCTCGACGTGCCGGCCCAGGCCCCGCAGCACCTCGGCGACCGGGGCCGCGGCCTCCCGGAAGCCCATCAGCGGGGTGTCGAACACACCGGTGATGGCGGGCAGGACGAGGCCCTCGTCCTTCACGCTCGCGAGGCGGTCCAGGTAGAGCTGGTGCAGCTCCATCGTGGAGGCGATGAAGGCGCCCATCCGCTCCGCGACCGCACCGTCCGCCCCGCCGCCGTCGGCCGACTGCGCGTTCCAGCCGGTGCTGGGCAGCCAGTCCACCGGCTCGGCGCCGAGCGCGGCGAGGGCGTCGTTCACCGTCGCGAAGTGCTCGCCGTCGCAGAAGATGTCGCCCTGCGCGGCCGGGTTGGCGTGGTCGAGGTGCCGGACCTCGACCTCGGGGTACTTCTTCTGCAGCCGCAGCACGACGTTCTTCAGGTTGCGCGCGTGCGCGCCCCACCACGCGAAGACCACGTAGCGGTCCTCCTCCGGGCCCTGCTGCTTCGCCCGGAGGATCTCCTCGACGATCCGCTCGGCGACCGGCCGCCAGAACGCGGTGTGCTGGTCCGGCCCCATCGCGCCGTCGCTGCTGGCGGTCAGCGCCGCGTTCAGCAGCAGCACGCCCTGGGTGAGCATCGCCTGGAACCACTCCGGCGGCTGGACGGTCTCCTGCTCCTTCAGCAGCGCCCGTATGTCGGCGATCGGCGTCTTCTTGGCGATGCCGTACTTCCACATCGCCGCCGCCTTGATGATGCACCGGATGCTCACCACCCGGCCGAACTTGCTGTCCTTCCAGTCGTGGAAGGTGTTGTCGAACATCGCGATGCCGGTGGCGCTCTCCGGCCGCGGGTACGGGTTCTGCCCGAAGACCACGACCTTCCACTTGTGCGGCGCGTGCGGCTTGAGCGCCTGGAAGGTCAGCTCGCGGACCGGCACGACGTCCGGGCCGCGGCCGGGGCCGATGAACGAGGCCGCGCCGGGCTGGGCCTCGATGACCGGCTTCAGCAGCGGGAGCCACGGCTCGCCGCCGCCCGTGAACAGCTCCGCGAGGGCGAGCGGGTCGTTCGGGTCGGGCTGGGTGGCGGAGGTGTCGGCAGCGCTCATGGTGGTGCCCCAAGACTGTGAGGCGGCCCGGACGGTCGGGGCCGCACGAATGGCAGGCGAAAGGGATGTGACGGCCAGTCGGTTTCCCTGGCGGACACCACAGTCCTACCAGCGGGCACCGACAATTCGGGCCGGCGGACGGCGGCGGTCCGGGTCGGCGGCCGCCCGCGGTCCGGCGTGCCGGACGCCGGCCCCGGCCGCGGCCGGCGGGCACCGACGGACTGTCAGTGCCGCGGGCTAGCTTCATGGACGTCAGCAGGAACCACCCCCGACCGACAGGAGCCCCCGCATGACCACGGACCGCGCGCAGTCGCCGCTCAAGGTGGTGTTGACCGACCTCAACGCGACGGTGGTCGAGTCGTGGCGGTCGGCCTTCGCCGACACCCCCGGCGTGGAGATCCGCAACGCCTCGATCCTGGCCACCGAGGTCGACGCCTGGGTCAGCCCCACCAACTCCCGTGGCCGGATGGACGGCGGGACGGACGCCGCGATCAAGCGCCACCTGGGCGCCGGCATCCAGCTGCGGGTGCAGCGGGCGATCCGCGCGCGGCACGCCGGCTCGCTCCCGGTCGGCAGCGCGGTGTGCGTGCCGTCCGGGGCCGTCAGCCCGCGCTTCCTGATCTCGGCCCCGACGATGCAGACCTCCTCGCAGAACGTGAGCGAGACGCTGAACGTGGCACTGGCCTGCGCCGCCGCCTTCCAGGCGGTCCACCGGCAGAACCGGCTGGAGCCGGGTTCCATCCGGTCGGTCGCGCTGGTCGGCATGGGCGCTCAGACCGGGCGGGTGCCGGCCCGGGTCTGCGCCAACCTGATGTGGACGGGCTACACCCTCTTCAACGACCACCACTTCGAGGACGACGACGACCTGCGCGCCACCGTCCTCGCCCAGCTGGACGACATCGAGCGGGCACCCGTCACCGAGCGGGTCCGCATCACGCCGCCCGCGCGCCGCAGCACCCCGGGGCGCAGGTCCTGAGGAGGCGCTGACGATCCGCCATCCGAGCCATGCTGACGGTCTGTCAATTCGCGCCGACCGCCCGGCGCACGGCCCGTTCCGTACACGCCCGCGGCCGCCCGCCCGGCCGGGGTTCCGAAGCGTAAGGAGGACACCCCGATCCCTCCCGTGTTGTTGCCCTGACAAACCTCCCCAAGCCCACCCGGGCGGGTGTTGAATGGCCCTTTCTGAAAGCCCTTGCAGCCACCTGCAGCCCCCTGCAGCCGTCGGCTGGCAGACCGGAAGGAAGGCCTCCCATGCACCCGCCCCGCGACATCGCCTGGCACGAAGGCAGCTGGCTCAACCAGCCCGAGCGGGCGCGGGCCGACGGCACCGACCTCCTGGTCACCGCCCGCGGCCGCAGCGACTTCTGGCGCACCACCGGCTACGGCTTCGTCCGCGACGACGGGCACGCGCTGCTCACCGGCTTCCCGCCGGGCAGTGCGACCGAGGTCACCTTCGTCGCCGACTTCGGCGCCCTCTACGACCAGGCCGGCCTGCTGATCCGGGTCGACCCGCAGACCTGGATCAAGGCCGGGGTGGAGATGAGCGACGGCCTCCCGCACCTGGGCGCGGTCGTCACCCGCGGCGTCTCGGACTGGTCGCTCGCCCCCGTGCCCGAGTGGCACGGCAGAGAGGTGACCGTCAGAGCCAGCCGCAGCGGGGACGCCGTGACGGTCCGCGCCCGCTGCGAGGACGGCCCCTGGCGCCTGATCCGGCTGGCCCCGCTCCCGCCGGCGGCACCCGCGGCGGCCGGGCCGTTCTGCGCCTCACCCGAGCGGGACGGCCTGCAGGTCCGGTTCACCCGCTTCGCCCAGGGCCCGGCCGACGTGACGCTGCACCTGGCAGACTGACGGCTGATCGACCCAGGGCACGCCCACCCACCGGAGCCGCCCCATGACCACCCTCCGCCTCGGCGTCGACGCGGGCGGCAGCCGCACCCGCGCCGTCGTCCTCGACACCTCCGGCACGCCGCTAGGCCGGGGCGAGAGCGGCGGCGCCAACCCCGCCGGGCAGGCCCGGGCCGGCGCCGTCGACCAGCTGGCCGCCGCGGTGTCGGCCGCGCTCGGGCCGCTCGACCCGGCCCGGGTCGCGGCCTGCCTGGTCGGCCTCGCCGGGTACCGGGCGCTGCCCGACCCGGACGGCTTCGCCGGGCTGGTCCGCACCGCGCTCGGCCTCCGCTGCCCGGTCCGGCTCGTCCCGGACACCGTCCCCGCCCTGGCCTGCGGCGGCGTCGCCGACGGCCGGGGCACCGTGCTGATCGCCGGGACGGGCGCGATCTGCGTCCGCCTCGACGGCACCCGCACGCTCGCCCGCAGCGGCGGACTCGGCTGGCTGCTCGGCGACGAGGGCGGCGGCTTCTGGCTCGGCCGGGAGGCGCTCCGGCACGCCCACGCCGACCCGGACGGCCCGCTCGGCACCGCCGTGCGCGCCCACTGCGCCGCCGACTCCCCCGACCGGCTGCTGCGCTGGGCCTACGACGGCCCGCCGCGCCGGCTCGCCGAACTCGCCCCGCTGGTCTCCCGACTGGCCGACGCCGGCGACGCCGACGCCCTCGCCATCGCCCGCGCCGCGGCCGACCACCTGGCCGCGCTGGTCCGGGCGACCGCCGTACCCGGCGAACCGCTCGTTCTGACCGGCTCGGTGGCCACCGCACCGGGCCCGATCCGACAGCACCTGCTCCACGGCCTCGCCGACCTCGCCCCGCTGCTGCCGGTCACCGACGCGGCCACCGCCGCCGCCCTGCTCGCCCGGCCGGCCCCCTGATCGGCCCGTCACCCGCGGCCCGTCACCCGCCGCCCGCCGTTACTCCAACAGGCCCCCCATGTGGCCGTCGTCGACCCGGATCGGCCAGAAGTGCGTATCGGACGCGAAGGCCTCCGGGTCCAGCCTGCGCAGGGCCTCCTCCGCCGCGGCGTCCAGCAGCTCGCTCGGGTGGAAGACCTCCCAGGGCACCGGCGCGTACCGACCGCCCCAGCGGCGCCGGTCGGCGCGCAGGCGCTCGTACGTCCAGACCACGTAGAGCAGGGCCGAGACGTCCCGGTGGAGGTACGCGGCGGGCTCGCCGTCGTCGAACCAGGCCGGGAGTTCGACCCGGCCGGTGGCACCGTCCAGCGCGACGGTGAACTCGTACGGCCAGTCGGCGAGGGCCAGGAACTCGCCCTGGTGGTCGCGGCGGTGCTCCGCGCCGTACTCGGGGTCATCGGGGTCGTAGAGGTCCGGGAAGATCTCCGCCATCGTGTACAGCGGCCCCACCGTGTCGATCCGGAACACCCCCCGGTCGGAGACCGGCAGGCCGATCCCGGTGAGCAGCCGCCGCGTGGGGGCGTGGCAGAGCTCCGCGGGCAGGTCCGACTCCTCGAAGCGCTGGACGGTGCCGTCGGTGAGCGCCGCGAGCTCCTCGACCAGGGACGCGTCGACCGCGTACCGCAGGCCGCCGGGCTCACCGGGCAGTGCCCCCCAGGCGAGCGCCCGGACCCGCATCGCCGTCTCCCAGTGCGCCGGCCGGCCGGCCGTCCGCCGGAACAGCTCCGGATCGGCCGCGCGCATCCGCTCCAGGGAGATCCTGGCGGCCTCGGCGACCGCCGCCGGGCCGCGCGGCTCGTCCTCCTCGCCGTCCTCGTCCTCCTCGCCTTCCTCGGGCTCGTACGGCTCGTCGGCACCCGCCGTGACGGCCTCGACCTCGATCATCAGTGCGACCAGCGGGTCCAGGCCGCTGGCGAGCAAGTCCCGCTTCAGGGCACCGGCGTCGTCCCGGCAGGCCAGGTACACCTCGCCGGTGGCTCCGTCGAGCAGTACATCGGCGAGGGCGTCGCCGAACGCGTCGCGGTAGGTCGTCTCGCCGAGCACGACCAGAGCCTCGGCACCGTCCTCCCGAAGCCCGTCGTACCACGTCGCGGCCGTCGCCATGGGCTCGTGCCACGACGCCGTCAGGTCCAGGTGGGCGAAGCAGCGGGGCAGGCCCCCGGCAGCCAGCCGCGCCCGGCTCGGCCCGTGGGTGAGACCGGCGGGCAGCTCCCGGGGCCCGAAGCCCTCCGGCACCGGGACCTTCGTTCCCGTCACCGCCCCGGCGTCCTCCGCCGCCCCGACGCTCTCCTTCGACACCGCGTCCCGCTCCGCGCCCATGCCCGCTCGCCCCCTCCCCCGCCGTTCCGACGGACGATCTTGCCTCGACGCGACCGACCCTAGCCGACACCGCCGACAACCGGCCCGAACGCACCGGCCGCCCAGGCCCGGGAGGCGTCAACTCCGCGGCGTGCCACAGGAAATGGCATGCACGCCACTAGCCAACCGGCCAGTAGCGCCCCTACCGTCGAGCTCTCGTGGCTTCGACGGAGGAGTCCGCCTTGCGCCTACACCCCCACCCCCTCCGACACCCCTTCCGATCCCAGGCGGCCGCCGCCCTCGCGTCGGCCCTGCTCGTCACCGCCGCCCTGACCGCCGTCCCCACCGCGGCCGCCGCCCCCACCGCGCCGAGCGCCGCCGCCGGCGACTACTGCGGCGGCCACTGCGCCGACATCCTGCCGCCCGGCGAGAACGGCAACGCCACCCTCGCCGACATCCTGCTCAACCGGATGTTCGGCACCCGCCCCGCCCACACCGACGACCAGCTCGGCCCCTACGCCGCGCTCGCCTCCGGCTACCCCGGCCTCACCGAGGCCAAGCTCCGCGACTTCTTCGACGACGCCTCCTTCGGCGTCCCCGCCGACCAGGTCGCGAGCACCACCAACCCCCGCCCGGACGTCACCATCGTGCGCGACAAGGCCACCGGCGTCCCGCACATCACCGGCACCACCCGCTACGGCACCGAGTTCGGCGCGGGCTACGCCGCCGGCCAGGACCGGCTGTGGGTGATGGACCTCTTCCGGCACGTCGGCCGCGGCCAGCTGTCCGGCTTCGCCGGCGGTGCCGCCGCCAACCGCCAGCTGGAGCAGAGCTTCTGGCAGGCCGCGCCGTACACCGAGGCCGAACTGCAGCAGCAGATCGACGCCATCGCCGCCCGCGGCGGCCGGGCCACCCAGGCCCTCGCCGACGCCAACGCCTACCTCGACGGCATCAACCAGTACGCCAAGGAGTCCTACAACGCCCGCACCTTCCCCGGCGAGTACGACCTGACCGGGCACATCGACCCGATCACCAACGCCGGGTCGATCGAGCCGTTCAAACTGACCGACCTGGTCGCCCTCGCCTCCGTGGTCGGCGCCCTGTTCGGCTCCGGCGGAGGCAACGAACTCGCCTCCGCCCAGGTCAAGTCGGCCGCCGAGGCCCGCTACGGCAAGGACGCCGGGGACGCGCTCTGGAAGTCGCTGCGCGAGTCCGACGACCCCGAGGCCGTCCAGACCCTGCACGACGGGCAGAGCTTCCCGTACGCGACCGTCCCCGACCGGCCGCAGGGCGAGGCACTGCCCGACCCCGGCTCGGTGGTGCCCGAGCGGATGATCTACGACGCCACCGGCTCCGCGAACACCGCCGCCACGAAGGCGAACGGCGTCCTGCCCGGCAACCTGCTCACCGCCAAGCACGGCATGTCCAACGCCCTGCTGGTCTCCGGTGCGCACACCGACGACGGCCACCCCGTCGCCGTGTTCGGCCCGCAGACCGGCTACTTCGCCCCGCAGCTGCTGATGCTGGAGGAGATCCAGGGCCCGGGGATCAGCGCGCGCGGCGCCGCCTTCGCCGGCCTGAGCTTCTACGTGCAGCTCGGCCGCGGCCAGGACTACGCCTGGAGCGCCACCTCGGCCGGCCAGGACATCACCGACAGCTACGCCGTCCCGCTCTGCACCACCGACGGCTCGCCGGTCACCACCGCCTCGAACTCCTACCTCTGGCACGGCCAGTGCGTGCCCCTCGACCGGCTGGAACGCAAGAACGCCTGGAACCCGACCACCGCGGACTCCACCGCGGCCGGCTCCTACACCCTGGTGATGTACCGCTCGAAGTACGGCCTGGTCACCGCGCGCGGCACGGTCGGCGGCGCACCCGTCGCCTTCACCTCACTGCGCTCCACCTACCGCCACGAGGCCGAATCCATCATCGGCTTCCAGGAGCTCAACGACCCCGGCGCGGTGCACGACGCGGCGAGCTTCCAGCGGGCCGCGCAGGACATCGACTACACCTTCAACTGGTTCTACGCCGACTCCCGCGACATCGCGTACTACAACTCCGGCAGCAACCCGGTGCGCGCCCCGGGCGTCGACGCCGGACTGCCCGTCCGCGCCGAACCCGCCTTCGAGTGGGCGGACTTCGACCCCGCCGCCAACACCGCCCGGTACACCCCGGCGGCCGAGCACCCGCAGTCCGTCGACCAGGACTACTACGTCTCCTGGAACAACAAGCAGGCGAACGGCTACACCTCGGCCGGCTTCGGCAACGGCTCGGTGCACCGCGGCAACCTGCTCGACGACCGGGTCAAGGCGCTGCTGCAGGGCGGCGGCAAGGTCAGCCGGGTCTCCCTCACCCAGGCCATGGAGAGCGCCGCGCTCGCCGACCTGCGGGCCGAGGACGTACTGCCCGACCTGATCCGGGTGCTGCGCAGCGCGCCGGTCACCGACCCGGCCACTCTCACCGCCCTGCAGCAGCTGGAGGCCTGGCTCGCCGACGGCGCCCGGCGGCAGGAGACCTCGCCCGGCAGCCACACCTACGCGGACGCGACCGCGATCCGGGTGCTGGACGCCTGGTGGCCGCTGGTCGCCGAGGGCGTCATGCGGCCCGGCCTCGGCGACCAGCTGTTCGGCGCGCTGACCGGCGCCCTGCAGATCAACGAGTCGCCCTCCGGCGGGCAGACCGGCCCCGGCGGGGGCCCGGTGAGCGCCAACGAGGGCATCCCGCACAAGGGTTCGTCCTTCCAGTACGGCTGGTGGAGCTACCTCGACAAGGACCTGCGCGCCGTCCTCGGCGACCAGGTCAAGGGCCCGCTCGCCCGCCCGTTCTGCGGCGGCGGCGACCTCACCGCCTGCCGGAACGTCCTGCTCGACACCCTCAAGCGCGCCGCCGCGCAGACCCCGGCCCAGGTCTACCCGGGCGACCCGGACTGCTCGGCCGGCGACCAGTGGTGCGCCGACACCGTCATCCAGCGCCCGCTGGGCGGCGTGACGGACGCCAAGACCACCTGGCAGAACCGCCCGACCTACCAGCAGGTGGTGCAGTTCCCCGCCCACCGCTGAGCCGCCGGACGGCAGCCCCCGCCGGAACCCCGGCGGGGGCTGCCGTCCTCAGCCGTCACTTCACCCGGGCGGCGGCGACCTCCGCGTCCCCCTTCAGGTTGTTCGCCTCGTCGCGAAGCCGCCGGCGCGCCACCATGTACGTCGTCCGAGTGGCGCCGGTGGTCAGCCGCCCGGCGGTCGAGTCGACCAACTCGCCCACGGTGTCGAGCAGTTCGGCGATCGCACGCAACAGCGTCGCCTCCTCCGCCGCCGGCACCGGCTCCCGCCCGCTCTCCCGGGCCATCGGCAACGCGTCCTCCCGGATCTTCGTCCTCGCCGCCCGGACCGCCTCGATCACGGCCCCGATCCCGCTGTCCATCCCGGCTCCCTGGTCGTCCGACTCCTCCGACGTCCCATCCCTCCCCCGCCCCGCAGAGGCCCAATCCGACGGGCGACGCCCGGGGAGTGCCCCTAGCGTGGTCCGGGGACCGCCCGGCCACCCCCGGGCCGGGGGCCGACACCCGTACCAGGAGGCACACCGACCATGCCCGCCACCCTCTCCGACCTCACCGGCGACTACGTCCTCGACCCCACCCACACCCGGATCGGCTTCGTCGCCCGGCACGCCATGGTGACCAAGGTCCGCGGCGCGTTCCAACGGTTCGAGGGCACCGCCCACCTCGACGGCGCGGACCCGACCCGCTCGACCGCCCAGCTGGTGATCAAGGCCGAGAGCATCGACACCGGCGTCGAGCAGCGCGACCAGCACCTGCGCACCAACGACTTCCTGGACGCGCCGAACTTCCCGGACATCACCTTCCGCACCACCAGGATCGAGCAGAAGTCCGACACCGACTACCGGGTCACCGGGGACCTCACCATCAAGGACGTCACCAAGGCGGTCACCGTCGACTTCGAGTACACCGGCAACGCCGTCGACCCGTACGGCAACCTGCGGGTGGGCCTGGAGGGCTCGCTGACCATCAGCCGCAAGGAGTTCGGCGTCACCTGGAACGCGGCGCTGGAGGGCGGCGGCGTCCTGGTCGGCGACAAGGTGGTCCTGGAGTTCGACATCTCCGCGGTCCGCCAGAACCAGTGACCGCCGCGGGTGCCCGGCGGCTCCGCCGGGAGCCCGCCAACCCCGGCGCGGCACCCCGCCGACCCCAGGGCGGGAGCCCGGAAACCGCCGGACCGGACGCCCACCGCCCGGCTAGTCTCCTGACATGGCAACAACAGACTCGCTCGCGACCGGCCAGCGCTCCCTCGGCGACCCCGACCTCGACTACCCGCTCTGGCCCCCGCTCACCGCGGGCTGCCCGGGCACCGGCACCGAGGACGTCTCCTACCCCGTCGAGGTCGACTACGCCTACGACAAGGCCGACCCGGCGAGCCTGTTCGCCCCCGCAGCGACCCGCGGCGGCCTGGAGCGGTGGGCCCCCCTGCTGCCGCCGCTGCTCGCGCCGGGCCTGGGCGAGGGCGCCACGCCGCTGGTCGAGATCGAGCCCGGGGTGTACGTCAAGGACGAGTCGCGCAACCCCACCTGGAGCCACAAGGACCGGCTGAACCGCTGCACCACCGGCGCCGCCGTGGGCGTCGGCGCGCCCGGCATCGCGGTCGCCTCCTCCGGCAACCACGGCGCCTCGGCCGCGGCCTACGCCGCCCGCGCCGGGCTGCGCTGCGTCGTGTTCACCGGCCCCGACGTCCCGCCGAACGTCGACGCCTTCCTCAACGCGTACGGCGCGGTGGTGCTCCCGGTGCCGTGGGAGGCGCGCTGGCCGCTGCTGCGCCAGGTGGTCGACCGGCTCGGCCTGCACCCGGTCAGCAACCTGACCACCACCCACACCGGGCACGCGTACGGCCCCGAGGGCTACAAGACCGTCGCGTACGAGATCTTCCAGGACGTCGGCGTGCCCAGCGCGGTGTTCGTGCCCACCGGGTACGGCGAGTTGCTCTTCGGCGTCTGGAAGGGCTTCGCCGAGCTGCGCCGCCTGGGCCTGACCGACCGGGTGCCGCGCATCCACTCCTGCGAGGCGGCGGCCTCCGGGCCGCTGGCCCGGGCCGTCGAGGAGGGCCTCCCGGCCGCCAAGGTGACGGTCGGTCCGAGCAACGCCTACTCGATCGCCTCCCCGGTGAGCGGCTACCGCGGGGTGGTCGCGGTCCGGGAGAGCGGCGGCCGGGCGCTGACCCTGGACGACGGCCGCCTCGCCGACGCCCAGCGCGAGCTGGCCCGCGCCGGCCTGTGGACCGAGCTTTCCGCCGCGGCCGGCCTGGCCGGGCTGCGCAGCCTCGGCGAGCCGGACCTGTCGGACGGACCGGTGGTGTGCGTGTCGACCTCCACCGGCTTCAAGGACCTGGGCGTCGGCAGCCGCCGGACCGAGCCCGTCACCCCGGAGTGGGACGCCGTCCTCCGCCGCCTGCGGGCCGCCGGAATCACCGGCTAGGACCTCCCCGCCGGGCCACCGGCGGCCCCCGGGCCCGCGCCCCGCTACACCGTGGTGCGGGCCCGGCGCACCAGCCACCAGGTCACCGCCAGGGACACCACGAACAGCCCCAGGTTCAGCCCGTTCTCGATCAGGTGGAAGGTGCCCAGCCGGCTCGCTGGCTGCAGGCTCTGCTGGATCCCGGTCAGCCCGTGCTCCTGCAGGCAGGCGGTGAACGCCGCGGTCCGCCCGTCCGGGACGGCGCCGCACCACTGCCCCATCACCTCGTTGTACGGGTGGAGGGCCCCGGCGGCGTCGACGAACGGCGCCTTGCCCCCGTCCAGCAGCAGTTCGTCGGCCACCGGCGCGAACGGGTCGAGGCCCTGGCCGTGCTCCGCCCCCAGCTGGATCGTCCGGGTCACCGGGTCCATCAGGTGCGGCCGCAGCTGCTCCATCAGCATCGTCCGCGCGCCGAAGGCGCCGAGCACCGCCACGAACGCGGGCAGCAGCCGGCGCAGCCCCGCGCCCACCGCGACGCCGAACATCCCCCAGCCGAGGGCGAGCGTCAGCGGCAGCCAGCCGCCCGCCTGGTAGAGCGTCCCCTCGAACAGGCTCCGCCGGTCGGCGAGGTGGACGAGCCCGGCGACGTGCAGGCACTCGGCGGAGAGCACGGCAGCCAGCCCGCCGACGACGGTGCCGAGCACGGCCAGCTTGCCGAACAGCCACTGCCGCGGGCTGATGTCCTGGGACCACGCGAGCAGCAGGGTGCGCTGCTCGTACTCCCGGGCCAGCAGGGGCACCCCGATGAACATGCCGAACATCGCGGGCAGCAGGACCACCAGGTTCAGTTGGTAGCCGGCGATGTCGGCGGCGTGCCTGATCCGGGCGAGCCGGTCGTCCGCGACGGCCTTGGAGCAGTCCGGCCCGTGGCACAGGTCGAGCGCGCTCTGCAGGTCGGCGGCGTTGACGGCCATCCAGGCCAGGAGGGCGAGGGTGGTGACGGCGGCGCCGATCAGCTGCCAGCGGTGCTGGCGCCAGCCGAGCCAGAGGATGCCGCGCCACAGGTGTCCCCGGGCGGCGGGCGCGGTCCGGGTGGCGGCGGGTGGCGGGGAGACGGCCGGGGCGCTCACCGTCCGGTCTCCCCGAGCGAGGTCTTCAGGTAGCCGAGCACGAGGTCCTCCAGGGTGACGGGGTGGCCGGTCCAGCCGGGGGCGCCGAGCGGGGTCGCCGCGCCGAGCAGGGTGCGCACCACGAAGGTGGACTGCCGGGCGGTGTGGTTCTCGTGGACGACCTGCCCCTCGACGGGCGGCCGTTCGGCTCGCGGGCCGGTCAGCCGCACGTGCTGGGCCAGGAGGTCCTCGACCTCGCCGTCCAGGATGTTCCGGCCGTACGAGAGGAGGAGTAAGTGGTCACCCACGCCCGCGAGTTCGGCGACGACATGGGTGGACAGCAGCACCGTCATCCCGGTCTCGGCGACTTCGGCGAGCAGTTCGCCGGTGACGGCCTTGCGGGCGACGGGGTCGAGGTTGGCCAGCGGTTCGTCCAGCAGGAGCAGCGACGGGCAGGCGCCGAGTGCGACGGCCAGCGCGACCTGGGCCTGCTGCCCGCCGGAGAGCTTGTCGCAGCGCCGGCCCAGCGGGACGTCGAACCGGGCCAGCCAGGCGAGCGCGCGGGCCTGGTCCCAGACGTGGTTGGTGTGCCGGCCGAAGTTCAGCATGTCGGTGACGCTGAAGTCGCGGTAGAGCGGCTTGTCCTGGGAGAGCAGCACCACCCGGCCGTCCGCCCGGTACTCCCCGGCGGTGGGCTTGAGCATGCCGCCGACGATGCCCAGCAGGGTGGACTTGCCCGCACCGTTCGCGCCGACCAGCGCGACCACCCCGCCGGCCGGGAGCGCGAAGCTGCAGTCGTCCAGGGCGGTGACGCCGCGGTAGCGCTTCGTCAGTCCGCGCGCCTCCAGGACCGCGGTCACGCCCCGGCTCCCTGGCGCGTGTCGCGCTCGGCGGCGGCCGGCTCCTCGGCGAGCACGGCGGTCACCAGGGCCTTGACGTCCTCGTCCTCCAGCCCGGCCTCGCGGGCTTCGGCGACCCAGCGGGCGAGCCCGGTGCGCAGCCGCGCCATGTCGTGCGGCTCGACGGCGCCGAGCGAGCCGGTGACGAAGGTGCCGGAGCCCTGCCGGGCCTCGACGAGGCCGCCGTGCTCCAGCTCGCGGTAGGCCTTGAGCACGGTGTTCGCGTTGACCGTGCACGAGACGACGACGTCACGGACGGCCGGGAGGCGGTCGCCGGGCTTCAGCAGCCCCAGCCTGAGCGCTTCCCGTACCTGCTGCACGAGTTGCGCGTAGGCCGGGAGGCTGTCCGCCCGGTCCACATGGAATTCGATCACGGGGCATCTCCTCGGTCGTTGAGGCCTGCCCGTGAATTGTTATGGTTCAGTAGAACACTAGTCAACCACTACACCGAAACACCGCTGCGAGACCCTGCGTCGGAACACTGCAGCGAACACTGCGCCGGAACACTGCCCGGAGCGCCGGGGCCGCCGCTCAGAGCTCCACCAGCACCTTCCCCCGGCTCGCCGAGCGGTCCACGTAGAGGCTGCGGTACGCGGCGGGGATGCTCTCGAAGCCCCGGTGCACGGTCTGCTGGTAGCTCAACTCCCCGCCGCGGACCAGCGCGCCGAAGTCCCGCCGCAGCGCCGCCCAGTTCTCCTCGGTGAACCACTCCAGGGAGAAGATGCCGCGGATCGTCGTGCGCGGGTACATGATCATCGGCAGCAGCCGGGGCCCCGCCCAGTCACCGCCGACCTGGCTCCCCCACTGCCAGCAGACCGCCACCCGGCTCTCCACCGCGAGCATCCCGAAGACCACGTCGGTCAACACTCCGCCGAGGCTGTCGAAGTAGCGGTCGACACCGTCCGGGGCCAGCTCGGCGAGCTCCTTCGCCAGCCGTTCGGGCGCGTCACCGTCGCGGTACAGCACCACCCCGTCGAAGCCCAGCTCCCACAGCCGCTCGGCCTTCTCCGGCGTCGCCGTGGTGCCGATCACCCGCGCGCCCCGGTGCCTGGCCAGCTGCCCGACCAGCGAACCGACGGCCCCGGAGGCCCCGCTGACCAGCACGGTCGATCCGGGGCGCACGTCCAGGAACTTCTCCACCGTCCCCCAGGCCGTCATGCCCGGCCCGCCCAGGACGCCCAGCGCGGTGGACAGCGGCAACACCTCGTCGTAGTCCCCGGGGTCCAGCCGGCGGAAGGCCGGGAAGACCATCGGGAAGGTGCCGGTCTGCCAGAGCCTCGGCGCCCCGTTGCCGATCACGTGGCTGCGCCAGCCGCCGAACCCCTGCACCAGGTCGCCGACCGCGAACCGCGCGGCCGGCCCGGCCTCCAGCACCTCCATGATCGAGTCTGCGCCCATGTGGTCGCCGATCGGGGTGTCCAGCGCGATGCCCTGGAGGTACGGGTCGACCGAGACGTACCGGGTGCGCAGCAGCATCTCGTCCTCGGCGAGCCGGACGTCCACGTCCTCGACGACCTTGCGGTACATCCGCTCGATGTCCGGCACGCCCTCCACGTGCTCCCGGACGGTCCACTTCTCGATCCTCACGAGGTCACTCCAAACTGGCGCTCGACGGGTCCGACCGGGTCGATGAGCAGGGTGGGCGGCGGCGCGCTGTCGTCCACCTCGGCGGTGAACGGCCGGCCGTCGTCCCGGCAGATGAACTGGACGACGTGCCGCCCGGCCGCCGCCGCCCGGATCAGGCCGCCGGTGGTCGCCCACACGCCGGAGAGGTAGAAGTTCTCCAGGCCCGGCAGCCCGGGCCCGTTGCGCTTGATCTCCTCCTCCAGGGTCTCGCCGCTCTCCACGAAGGGCTGCCAGCCCAGCACCGTGCCGTCGTAGTTGCCGGTGTAGCGGACCTGGGTGAGCGGGGTGGAGACGTCCCGCACGGCCACCGCGTCCCGCAGGCCCGGGTGGCGGCCGTCCAGGAAGTCGATCACCGCGTCCCGCACCCGGCGCTTCTCCCGCTGGTACTCCCGGCCCCGGCCGACCGGCAGGGTGTGCAGTTCCTCGCCGCGCCGCAGCCGGGGCGTCTGCTCCGGGCCGGTGCTCAGCGCGCGCCAGGGGGCGATGTCGCAGAAGTAGCTGGCATAGACCACGGTGGTCCCGGCCGGGGACAGCTCCGGGTAGTGGCGGCTGCGGAACTGGACGTTGATGCTGGGGTGCCGGATCCCGGTGAGGCGGGCGGCGACGTCGTCCTCCAGCAGGTAGGTGGTGCACGGGTCGCCGGCCGGGAAGGGGCGGCGCAGGCCGAGGAAGACGGTCAGGTAGCCGGGGAAGACCATGCCGGGCTCGGAGATGGTCCGGGTGTACAGCCGGCGGTAGGTGTCGTTCAGGTAGCGGCCCTTGAGCAGGTCCAGCACGGTCGTCCGGCCGTCGCAGGCCGCCACCACGATGTCCGCCCGCACCTCCCGGCCGTCGCTCAGCCGCACCCCGACCGCCCGGTCCCGCTCGACCAGGATCTCGGTCACCTTGGCGTTGTACGTGATCTCGCCGCCGAGCCGCCGGTAGCGCTGCTCGACCGAGTGCGCCAGGCCGAGCGAGCCGCCCTCCGGCACCCCGGCCGACTGCCCCGCGTGCGAGGCGAGTTGGAAGTACGTCGGCAGTACCGGGAAGTTGGGGTGCTTCTCGTACAGGATGAAGTTGAACGCCTCGCGCAGCAGCGGGCTCCGGAACCGCGCCGAGTAGTCGCTCATCAGCACCGTGATCGAGCGCCGGATCACATTGAAGTACGGCAGGAAGGAGGCGAGCATCCGCCACCGCTCGCGCCGACCCATCAGTCCGACGGGCTTGAGGAAGGGGTAACGGGCCAGCGCCAGGCGGAACTTGCGCAACCCGGCGCAGAACTGCCGGATCTGCCGGGCGTCCTCGGGCGCCAGCTCCAGCAGGTGGGCCTCCAGCCGGTCCGGGTCGGAGTAGAAGTAGACCGCCCGGCCGTCCCGGGCGCGCACCACGTTGAACACGTCGAAGTTGCGCATCCGCTTGCCCTGCAGGGCGCCGAGCTCCAGCCAGATCCGGTGCATCTCGTTGCCCGGCCCGCTGCCCAGCAGCCAGCTGACGCAGCAGTCGAAGGTGAACTCACCGCGCTCCCAGCCGGTGCAGCAGCCGCCGGGGATCTCGTGCATCTCCAGGATCCGGGTGCGGTAGCCGTTCATCTGCGCGTAGCAGCCGGTGGACAGGCCGCCGAGCCCGCCGCCGATGATGACCATGGTCCGCCTGTCGGCCGTCGTCCCGCTCACTCCGCAACTCCCACTTCCGCCGCCTCCGCTTCCGGCCCGACCGCCTCGGGCCCGACCGCCTCGGGCACCCCCGCGTCCGGCGCTCCCACGGTGGCCCGGTCGAGTTGCGGCAGACTGCCCCACTTGCCCGGGTGCCAGGGCTCCCGGTTGTCGCTGGGCCAGGCCCGGAACGGCCGGCCGAGTTCCCGGCAGAGGTACTGCGCGGCGAACCGGCCGCTGGTGGCGGCCCGGATCAGCCCGCCGAGCGCCGTCCACTGCCCGGCCATGGAGAACCCGCTGAGGCCCGGCAGCCGCATCCGGTCCCGGTTGACCAGCCGGTTGGCGGCGTCCTCGGCCTCGGAGAAGGCCTGCCAGGCGAGGATGCTGCCGTAGGTGTTGCCGGTGAAGCGCTCGGTGGTCACCGGCGAGGCCACGTCGACCAGTTCGATCCGTCCGGCGAGGCCGGGGTGGGTCCGCTCCAGGAAGCCCCGGACGAACGCGGCGACCTCCTGCTTGCGCGCCCGGTACGCCTTGCGGTCCCGGACCCGCAGGTCCTTCCAGGAGCGGTAGTCGCTGAAGTAGGTGCAGTGCAGCACCGACTTGCCGGGCGGTGCGAAGCCGTCCGCGTAGGACGAGCGCAGCTGCACCACCAGGCTGTGCTGCAGCGAGCCGGGCAGCCGGGCGCCCTCCTCGGGCGCCAGCAGGTAGGTGGTGCTGTGCGGCTCGCCCTCGGGCAGCGGGCCGTCGACGCCGACGAAGGCCGAGACCACGGCCGGGTACAGGTTGCCCGGCTTGTCGAGCAGTTCGCCGTACAGCAGGTCGGTCGCGGGGCTGGAGTAGCGGCCCTCCAGCAGCCGGTCCAGGACCGTCGGGCCGTCGCAGGCGGCGACCACGTGGTCGGCGAAGTGCCGTGACCCGTCGCGGAGTTCGACGCCGACGGCGCGCCCTTCCTCGACCAGGATCCGCTCCACCCGGCAGCGGTAGCCGATCACCCCGCCGAGCCCGGTGTACCGCTCCTCCACCGAGCGCGCCAGCCCCAGCGAACCGCCCTGCGGGAAGCCCGCGTTGCCGTTGTGCGCGGCGGCCAGCGTGTACAGGTACGGCAGCAGCGGGAAGCCCGCGGGCTCCTGCAGGAACATGTTGGGGAAGGCCCGGCGCAGCAGCGGGTCCTGGAAGCGTTCCGCGAAGCCGCTCATCGGGGTGGTGGCGGTGCGCCAGAACAGCCGGAAGGCGGGCAGGACGGTGCGCAGGGTGCGCAGCCGCTCCGCCGTGGTGCGCAGCGGCGGCGGGGTGAGCTCCCAGGGCAGGTCGATCGCGGCGAAGCGGCGCAGGTCCCGGCAGAAGGCCCGGATCGGCCCGGCGTCGCCGGGGGCGAGGGCCAGCAGGTGGCGTTCCAGCCGGTCCGGGTCGCCGTAGAAGGTGACGGCGCGGCCGTGTTCGTCGACGACCCGGTTGAAGGTGTCGAAGCGGGTCACCGACTTGCCGTCGAGGGCGCCGAGTTCGCTCCAGACCTGGTGCGCGCCGGTGCCCTCGGCGGTGCCGATCAGCCAGTCGATGCAGTAGTCGAACAGGTAGCCCTGCCGGGACCAGGCGGTGCAGCAGCCGCCGGGCAGGACGTGCTTCTCGAAGATCCGGGTCTCCAGGCCGCTCATCTGCGCGTAGCAGCCGGTGGCGAGGCCGGCCAGGCCGGCCCCGATCACGATGACCCGGGGCGGGCCGCCGGGGGCCCGCTCCCTCGTGGACCAGTCCGGTCCGCGGTCAGCCGCGGCCATCGGCGGTGCCTCCGGCCAGGATGGCACCCGCCAGTTCGGCGTTCCGGGCGGCGTACTCGCCGTCGAGCATCTCGGCGTGACTGCCGTGGCCGGCGTACACGGCGGTGCCGGTGCTGGAGGCTCCGTGCCAGGAGCCGTCCTCCCCGCCGACGTGCACGCCCAGCCGCTCGCGCTCGCAGACCACGTCGAGCTGGGCGCGCACGGTGCCGGTGTTGGGGGTGCGGCTGCAGAACTCCAGGTAGTCCCGGGCCTGTTCGAGGGTCTCGCGGGCGACGATCCGCGAGCCGGTGTGGCGGTGCAGGTGCTCGTGGAGTTCGCGTTCGAAGACGGCCACGTGCTCCTCGCCGAGGTCGAAGGCGTCCAGGACCCGGTAGGCGTCCACCAGCAGCACCGAACCGACCGTCCGGCCCCGGCGTTCCAGCTCCTTGGCCACTTCGAAGGCGAGGTTGCCGCCGAGCGAGTAGCCGAGCAGGACGTGCGGGCCGGACGGGTCCAGTTCCTCGACCAGGTCGGCGTAGCGGGCGGTCTTGTCGTCGCCGGTCAGGTAGTTGAAGGCGGCGATCCGGTGCTCGGGCAGGTGGGCGGCGAGCTGCCGGTAGACCAGGCCGTGGCCGCCGGCGGGCGGGAAGCAGAAGACCGTCCGGCCGCCGGTGGCCCCGGCGTTGAACCAGAGGTGGGGCTGGCCGCCGGCCACCTCGCCGGTGATGATCTGCTCGATCGTGCGGGCCATGCCGTGCAGGGTGGTGACCTTGAACAGCAGGCCGACCGGGATGCCGATGTTGAACTCGGTCTGGAGGTGGTGGATCAGCTCGATGAGCCGGATCGAGCTGCCGCCGAGTTCGAAGAAGTCGTGCTGCAGGCCGACCTCCTCCAGGCCGAGCAGGGTGCGCCAGTGCTCGGCGACCCGGGTCTCGTAGAGGGTGACGGGCGGTTCGTGCTGGGCGCCGCCGGTGTCGGCCTTCGGCTCCGGCAGGGCGGCGAGGTCGACCTTGCCGTTGGGGGTGAGCGGCAGGGCGGGCAGCTCGGTGAGGTAGGAGGGGATCATCACGGTGGGCAGGTGCTCGGCCAGGTGGCGGCGCAGTTCGCGGCGGTCCAGCACGGTGCCCTCGGCGGGGACGACGTAGGCGGCCAGCACGGTCTCGCCGGAGGAGTCCTGGCGCACCGCCACGCAGGCCTGGGCGAGTTCGGGGCGGGCGGTGAGGTGGGCCTCGATCTCGCCCGGTTCGATCCGGTGGCCGCGGACCTTGACCTGGTTGTCGATCCGGCCGAGCAGGTGCGCGGTGCCGGCGGTGTCCCAGTGGCCGAGGTCGCCGGTGCGGTAGAGGCGTACGGGCCGGCCGTCCGGCTCCAGGGTGGTGAAGCGCTCGGCGGTCTGCTCCGGGTCGTTGGGGTAGCCGGCGGCGACGCCCGCGCCGCCGATCCACAGCTCGCCGGGCACGCCTGCCGGGACCGGCTCGCCGTACGGGTCGAGGATGTACAGCGCGCTGTTCGGGAAGGGGCGGCCGATCGGCACCATCCGGCCGGGCTCCAGCTCCTCGGCCGCGCCCTCGTAGTAGGTGCTGTCGACGGTGGCCTCGGTCAGCCCGTAGGAGTTGACCAGCCGGGTCCGCTCGCCGCACAGGGCGCGCAGCCGGCGGTGCTCCGCGGCCTTCCAGGAGTCGGAGCCGACGACGACCAGCTTCAGGAAGTCCAGTCGCAGCCCGTCGCGTTCGCAGTGGGTCAGCAGCGCGCGGGCCACGGCGGGCACGAACTCCCCGCAGTCCACGGCTTCTTCGCGCATGACCCGGTGCAGCCGGGCGGTGTCGAAGAGCAGCTCGCGGTCGACCAGGACGAGGGTGCCGCCGGTGCCGAGTGCCCGGGCGAGGTCGCCGGAGAAGACGTCGAAGGCCGTCCCGGCCATCTGCAGGTGCACCCGGGCCTCGGTGTCCAGCCGGTACTCGGCGCGCCAGCCGGCGGTGACGGCGGCCAGGTTGCGGTGGTCGACCCGGACGCCCTTGGGGCGGCCGGTGGAGCCCGAGGTGTGGATGACGTAGGCAGCCCGGTCGGGGTCGGCGGCGGGCAGCGGCCCGGCGGCCGCGGCGGGCCGCTCCAGTTCCTCCAGGGTGACCGGCCGGGCGGGCAGTTCGGCGGGCAGCGGGCAGCGCTGGTCGACCACGACCAGCTCGGCCCGGGCGTCGGCCACCTGGTACGCCAGCCGGTCCGCCGGGTGCCCGGGGTCGAGCGGGAGGTACGCGGCGCCGGCCCGCCAGATCGCCAGCAGGGTGGTGATCAGCTCGGGTGACTTGTCCAGGCAGACGGCCACCACCGAGCCCTCGCCGACGCCCAGTTCGCGCAGCCGCAGGGCCGCGCGCCGGGAGCGCCGGTCCAGTTCGCCGTAGGTGAGGCGCCGGACCTCGTCGCGGCCGGGCGCGACCACGGCGACGGCCTCGGGGCGCTCGGCCGCGGCCTTGGCGATCAGTTCGGGCAGCGGGGTGTCGTGGTCGATCCGGCGTTCGGCGCCGCTGAAGCCGGTGAGGATCTCGCGGCGCTCGGCCGCGTCCAGCATCCGCAGCCGCCCGACCGGCTCGCCCTCGGCGGCACGGGTCATGGCGTCCAGCAGGTTGCGGTAGTGCGCCGCGAGCCGCCGGACGGTGGCGGGCTCGAAGAGGTCGGAGTTGTACTTGAAGACGCAGTGGAAGCAGCCGTCCGAGCGGTCCTCGTAGGCGGACAGCGTCAGGTCGAACTGCCCTTCCTCCTCCGGGAGTTCGATGTACTCCAGGCGGTAGCCGAAGCGCTCCACGGCGACCTTGTGGGTGAGCAGGATGAACATCGCCTGGAACACCGCGGAGCGGCTCGGGTCGTGCTGCAGCCCCAGCTGCTCGACCAGCAGCGGGAAGGGGTACTCCTGGTTGTCGAGCCCGCCGAGCACGCTCTCCCGCACCCGGGCCAGCAGCTCGGCCACGGTCGGCTCCCCGGCCAGGCTCACGTGCAGCGGCAGCGGGTTGACGAAGTAGCCGTAGACGGAGGCGAACTCCTCCTGGGTGCGGCCGGTGACCGGGCTGCCGACCACGATGTCCGGCTGCCCGGACCAGCGGTGCAGCAGCAGGTAGTAGGCGCTGAGCAGCACCATGAACGGGGTGGCGTTGTGCGCGCGGGCCAGCTCGTGGACGCGGGCGGTGAGTTCGGCGTCCAGCCGGAAGAACTCGGAGGCGCCGTTGTGGGTCTGCACGGCCGGCCGGGGCTTGTCGGTCGGCAGCGCCAGCACCGGCATCTCGGCGGGCAGGTGGCCGCGCCAGTAGTCGAGCATCCGCTGTGCGGCGGGCCCGGCCAGGAAACGGTTCTGGTGGTTGAGGAAGTCCAGGTAGCGGGCGGCGACCGGGGGCAGGTCGGGGGTGCGGCCCTGGCGCAGCGCCTCGTAGACCTCGAACAGCTCCTCGATGAAGGTGAAGGTGGAGATCGCGTCCGAGACGATGTGGTGGACGGCCTTCATCAGCACCCAGCGGTCCGGTCCGCGCCGGAACAGCCGCAGCCGCACCAGCGGGTCGTCGGCGAGGTCGTAGGGTCGCCGGTACTCGCGGACGATCAGCTCGTGGATCTCCTCCCACGGGCGGCCCTCGACGTCGAACAGCCCGGTGTCGGCCTCGGCCTGCGCGCGGATGCGCTGGACCGGCCGGCCCTCCTCCGCCGTGAACGCGGCGCGCAGTCCGGGGTGGCGGGCGACGAGGTGGCGGAAGGCGGCGAAGACCAGCTCCGGGTCGAGCACCGCCCGCACCTCGACGGCGCCGCCGATGTTGTACGCGAAGCCGTCCGGGTGCAGCTGGCGCAGGAACCAGAGCGCCTGCTGGTTGTGGGTGAGCGGGTAGCGGGACTCGTCGGTGTGCAGGTCGACCTCGGCCTGGGCGGCGTCGCCGTCGGTGTCGAGCCGCTCGGCGAGGCCCGCGGTGAGCAGGTCGGCCAGGTCTCCGACGGTGCCGTTGCTGAGCAGGGCCACCACGGGCAGGGCGACGCCCAGCTCGCCGTGCACCCGGGCGCGCAGCTCCATGGCGAGCAGCGAGTCCAGGCCGTGCGCGCCGAGCCGGGTGTCGGTGTCGATCCGCTCGGCGCCGATCCGCAGCACGGCCGCGGCGGCGGCAGTGAACCGCTCGGTGACCAGCTCGCGCCGGGTCTGCGGGTCGGCCGCCCGGTAGGCGTCCAGGAAGCCGCCGGTCTCGGCCGGGGCCTGCTCGGCGGCGCTCGCCGCGAGGTCGGCGACCAGCGGCGGCGGCGCGGGGTACCAGGCGAGGAAGGTCGGCCAGTCGACCACGGTGGCGACCAGCAGCTGGGCGCGGTCCTGCCCGAGGACGCGCTCCAGGACGGCCGTCCCGGCGTCCGGCGGCAGCGAGCTCATGCCGCGGGCGTCGCGGTAGTGGGCGACCAGGCCCAGCTCCTCGATCATGCCGGTGGCCCAGGGGCCCCAGTCCAGGCTGAGCGCGGGCAGGCCGTCGGCCCGGCGGTGGTGCGCGAGGGCGTCCAGGAAGGCGTTGCCGGCCGCGTAGTTGGTCTGCCCGGCGGTGGTGAGCAGGGAGGCGACGGAGGCGAACAGCACGAAGTGGTCGAGCGGTTCGTCGCGCAGCAGCCGGTGCAGCAGGTGGCCGCCGGCGACCTTGGGGGCGTAGCCGGCGTCGAAGGACGGCCGGTCCATCTGCGCGAGCAGGGTGTCCTTGACCTGCCCGGCGAGGTGGAACACGCCGCGGATCGGCGGGCGTTGGCGCTCCCGGTAGTCGGCGAGCCAGGCGGCGAGGGCTCCCTCGTCGGTGACGTCCACCGGGGCGAGCAGGGGTTCGGCGCCGAGCGCCTGGAGTTCGCGCAGGAAGGCGATCCGCTCCCCGGCCGGGGTGTCCGGGTCGGTGTGCGCCCAGCGGGAGCGCTCCGGCAGGGCGGTGCGGCCGACCAGGATCAGCCGCCGGGCGCCGCGCTTGACCAGGGTGCGGCACAGCAGCCGGCCGAGGGCGCCGAAGGCACCGGTGACCAGGTAGCTGCCGTCGGGGCGCAGGACCGGCGGGAGCGGCCGGGTGAGGCCCTCGGCCTGCCGCAGTCGGCTGGTCAGGCGGCCGCCGGCCCGCAGCGCGATCTCCTGCTCGTCCCGGGCGGCGAGTTCGGCGAGCAGCGCCCCGGCCTGGTCGGTCGCGGCGACGGCCGGGTCGAGGTCGATCAGGCTGCCGCGCTGGGCGACGAGTTCCTGCTGCCACAGCACCCGTCCGATGCCCCAGGCGGGGGCGCCCAGTGGCTCGACCCGGTCGCCGGGGGCGGCGGGCTGGGTGCCCCGGGTGACGATGTGCAGCCGGCCGTCCGGGCGGGCCTCGGGCACGGCCTGGGCGAGGGCGATCAGGGAGTAGGCGCCGAGGGTGGCGAGGCCGTCGAGCCGGTCGGCCGTGGCGGCGTCGAGCGCGGGCAGGTCGAGGTTCCAGAGGTGGACGACGGTGTCGTAGCCGGGCTCCAGGGCGGCGAGCAGTCGCCGGACGTCCTCGGCGGAGTCGGGGCGTACGGTCGAGTGCCCCTCGGCGTACCGGAACTCGGGGCCGGGCCGCACCAGGTGGCAGCGGGCGCCGCGTTCGGCGGCGAGTGCGGCCAGCCGCTCGGCGAGGCCGCCGCCGTCGGCGAAGAGCAGCAGGTCGCCGGTGGCCTCCTCGGCGGCCGGGGCGGGTGCCTCCACCCAGGCGACCTCGGTGAGCCAGCCGTCGATGGTGGCCAGGCCGACCGAGGCCGGCGCCTGGGCCACGTCGGCGACCCGGAAGCCGGTGATCCGGCCGAGCGGGGTGCCGTGCTCGGCGTACAGGGCGATGTCGCCGACGAGTTCGTCGCCGCTGTCCCGGGTGACGGTGGCGTGCGCCCACAGGGGCCGGTCGCCGATCTCGTCGAGCCGGACCTCCTCGATGGCGACCGGCAGGCGGACGCTGCCGCCCTCGGGCGTGTGCAGCGTGGTGGTGAGCAGGGTCTGGAAGCAGGCGTCCAGCAACACCGGGTGCAGGTGGTGGTCGGCCGCGTCGGGGCCGAGTCCGGCGGTCGGCCGGATCCGGGCCAGTGCCTCGCCGGGGCCCGCCCAGACCTGCTCGACGGCCCGGAAGGCGGGCCCGTAGTCGTAGCCGCGCTCGGCCAGCCGCCGGTAGCACTCCGGTCCGTCGAGGTGCCGGCCGTGGGCGTCCGGCGTCGAGACGTCCAGCGCGGGCCCGTACGAGCGCCGCTGGCCGGTGCGGACGCGGCCGCAGGCGTGCACGGTGGGCTCGCCGCCGGCCGGGGTGGCGGCGATGCTGAAGCGGGCGTCCTCGGGCGCGTAGCCGAGCTGGACGGTGACGGGCTCGGTCTCGGAGAGGAAGAGCGCCCGGTTGAGCTCGACCTCGGCCAGCACCACCTCGGTGCCGCCGGTCAGGGCGCGGACGGCCTGGGCGGCCATCTCCAGGTACCCGGCGGCCGGGAAGACCACCTGGCCCTCGATCCGGTGGTCGGTCAGGTACGGCAGCCGTTCGGGGTCGAGCGCGGTGGTCCAGCCGGGCTGGGCGCTCGCGGTGCGGCGGCCGAGCAGCGGGTGGTCGACCCGGCCGAGCCGGACCTGCGCGACCGGCGCGGGCTCGACCCAGTACCGGTCGCGCCGCCACGGGTAGCCCGGCAGCGGCACCGGCCGCCCTGCCGGGTGCAGCGCCTGCCAGCTCAACTCGACGCCGAGGGTGTGCAGTTCGGCCAGGCTGCGGGCGAAGCGCTCGGGCTCGTCCTGGCGGCGGCGGATCGACGGCAGGGTGTGCGCCTGCTCGGCGCACTCACGGATCGCGTGCCCGAGCACCGGGTGCGGGCCCAGCTCCAGGAACAGGGCGTGCCCGTCCTCGGCCAGGCGCTCGACGGCGGCCCGGAACCGGACCGGGTTGCGGACGTTCTCCCACCAGTACCCGCCGTCCAGCTCCGGCCCGCGGGCGAGCCCCTCCCGCGCGGTCAGGTAGAGCGGCAGCCGCGCCTCCTGCGGCTTGAGGGCGGCGAGCGCGGCGATCAGCTCGTCCCGGATCGGGTCCATCCGCACGCTGTGGTACGGGACTTCGACGTCCAGGAGCCGGGCGAACACGCCCTGCCGCTTCAGCTCCTCGGCCAGCTCACCGAGGGCTTCGGTGTCCCCCGCCAGGGTCACCGCGGACGGGCTGTTGACCGCCCCGAGCGAGATCCGGGTGCGGTACGGCCGGATCCGGCGCTCCGCCTCCGCCTCCGGCAGGCCGACCGCGAGCATGCTGCCGGTGCCGGCCAGCCGCTGCTGGAGCCGGCTGCGGGCCAGCACCACCCGGACGGCGTCGGCCAGGTCGTACACCCCGGCCTCGTGGAAGGCGGCGACCTCGCCGGTGCTGTGGCCCACCACCGCGTCGGGGCGCAGACCGTGGCTGCGCCAGAGCGCCGAGAGCCCGACCTGGACGGCGAAGTTGGCGGGCTGGGCCAGCCAGGTCTCGGCCATCCGGGAGTCCGCCTCGTCCCGGTCCAGCTCCGCCAGCAGCGACCACCCGGCCTGCTCGCGGATCTCCTGGTCGACGGCCAGCACGGCCTCGCGGTAGACCGGTTCGCTCTCGTACAGGCCCCGGCCCATCCCCCACCACTGCGGGCCCATGCCGGTGAACACCCAGGCCAGGCGCCGCTGTCCGCGCTCCCGGGCGCGGCCCCGGGCCACTCGCGGGTGCTCCTCGCCGCGCTCGCAGGCGGCCAGCGCCTCGTCCAGGTCCCGCCGGGAGCCGTACGCGACGGCCAGCCGCTCGGGCAGGTGCTGGCGGCGGTGCGCCAGGGTGTGGCCGAGGTCGGCGAGGGAGGCCCCGGCGGCGAGCTCCTGCCGTACGGCGGCGGCGAGTTCGGGCAGTCCGGCGGCGTCCTTGGTGCTCAGCGGAAGGACGGTGCACGCCGGCTCAGCGACCGGTGCGGCGGGCCCGGGGCGGGGCGGCTCCTCCAGCAGGACGTGCGCGTTGGTGCCACCGAAGCCGAAGGAGTTGACGCCCGCGCGGGCCGGGCCGCGGTGCTCGGGCCAGTCGACCGCTTCGGTCGGGATCTCGAAGGGCAGCGCGGCCAGGTCGATGCCGGGGTTGGGCCGCTCCAGGTTGAGGTGCGGCGGGATGCGGCGGTGCTTGAGGGCCAGCGCGGTCTTGATCAGCCCGGCGACGCCGGCGGCGGCCTCGGTGTGCCCGATGTTGGTCTTGACCGAGCCGACGTAGCAGCGGTCCCCGGTGCGGCGGCCGACGCCGAGCACCCGGCCGAGCGCGGCGGCCTCGATCGGGTCCCCGACCGGGGTGGAGGTGCCGTGCGCCTCGACGTACTGCAGGCTGCCGGGCAGCACGCCGGCCTCGGCGCAGACCCGCTCGATCAGGGTGACCTGCGCGTCCGCGTTGGGGACGGTGATGCCGTTGGTGCGGCCGTCCTGGTTGACGCCGCTGCCGAGGATCACCGCGTGCACCGGGTCCCCGTCGCGCCGGGCGTCGGAGAGCCGCTTGAGCACGACGACGCCGACGCCCTCGGCCCGTACGTAGCCGTCGGCGGAGGCGTCGAAGGCGCGCGACCGGCCGTCCGCGGAGAGGAAGCCGCCCTTGGTCTCGGCGATCGTGTACTGCGGCGCCATGTGCAGCAACGCGCCGCCGGCCAGCGCGAGTTCGGTCTCGCCGCGGAGCAGGCTCTGGCAGGCCAGGTGGACCGCGACCAGGGAGGAGCTGCACGCGGTGTCGATCGAGACGCTGGGGCCGCGGAAGTCGAAGCAGTGCGAGATCCGGTTGGAGACCATCGTCATCATGGTGCCGGTGGCGGTGTGCGCGGCGATGGTGGCGAAGTCGAGGTCGGCGAACTGCAGGATCTTCCAGTCGAGGGTGAAGGCGCCCATGTAGACGCCCACTTCGCGGCCGGCCAGCTCGCCGGGGTGCAGGCCGCCGTCCTCCAGGGCCTCCCAGCTGACCTCCAGGAGCTTGCGCTGCTGCGGGTCCATGTGTTCGGCCTCGCGCGGGCTGATGCCGAAGAAGTCCGGGTCGAAGGTGTCGAAGCCGTCGATGTAGCCGCCCCGGCCGCCGATCAGCCGCCCCGGCTTGGCCCGGTCCCGGCTGCCCAGGGTGCCGGTGTCGTACCGGTCGGCGGGCGTGTCGGTGAGACAGTCCCGGCCCTCGATCAGGTTGCGCCAGTAGGTCCGGTGGTCGTTGGCGTGTCCCGGTAGGCGGCAGCCGATACCGGTGATCGCGATCGGTTCGCGGGGCGCGGCGGAGGGCGAGGAGGTCATGGTCCAATCCGGAGGGTGATGGATGCTGGCGTGGCGCCGGGGCACGGGCGAGGGGCGGCTGCGCGGCCGGGCTCAGACGGACTGCTCGGTGGTCTTCGCCCGGCGCCAGGGGTGGAGCAGGCTGGCGCCGAGCTCGCCGGTCGTGGGGAACGCCGCGGGATCGGTGAGGCCGACGGTGGTGGGCACGCGGCCGGGCCGCCAGGTGAAGCTCCCGAACACGTGGTCCCACAGCGAGAGGTCGGAGGAGTAGTGGCCGGCTTCGGCGAGGTCGGTGCTGTGGTGCAGGCGGTGGAGTTCCGGTCCGGCCAGGACGTGGCCGAGCGGGCCGAGGTGGACGTCGATGTTCGCGTGGACGAAATACCCCTGCGCCAGAACGAATATTCCGACCACGAACACTGAATCCGCGGAGAATCCGATCAGAGCCAATGAGAGTTGGACGACGGACTGTGCGAAGAAGACGTCCAGGAAATGATTCACGCCGTTGTTCGCGACGTTCACCTTCTCCGGGACGTGGTGCACGCCGTGCAGCCGCCAGAGCCACCGGTTGTGGTGCGACCAGCGGTGCACGAGGTAGTCACCGAGCGAGCCGACCAGCAGCGCGAGTGGGATCTCCACCGCGAAGGGGAGCGCCGGGTGCGCCGGGCCGAGCAGCTCGACCAGCGCGGTCACCACGCCCTGGGCCAGCGCACCGCCGACCATGCTCAGCACGAAGTAGACGCTGTACCAGCCGAGTTCACGGCGTGTCGGGTGCCAGTCGGTCCGGTACGGGATCACCCGCTCCAGCACCGCCAGGTATCCGATGACGGCCACCAGGACGAGCGGGGAGACCCGGTCCGGCGCCCAGTGGAAGTGCAGGGTGGCGACGGCGGTGCAGAGAACGCCCAGGAGCAGGAGCGGATGGGCGAGCCGGCGTGCGGTGGTGTACAGCACGCGCCCCCCGTTCTTCGCGGACTAACGACTGGATTCGTCCACGACTCTAGCGGGAGCCGATGGTCGGGGCAGTCATTCGACGTGTTAACGCCATGAATGACCCGATCGGCGGACGATACGCGCACGAAGTTGACGCTCGAACGGCGTGAAGAGGGCGCATTTTGGCGCAGTTACGGGAGTTGCCGGGGCGCGGAGCCGTCACACCGCCGGGTGAGCGCCGTCGAGCGCCCCGTCCTCGCCCGCACCCCGCGGCGCCCCGTGACGGACACCGCGCCGAACACCGCGCCGGAGGCCGCCGCTCAGGCCCGGACCAGCTCCGCCAGCCGGTGCGCGGCGCGCGGTTCGCACGCCGCCAGGCGGTCGCGCAGGCCGCGCAGCTCGTGCTCCACCAGCGCCGGAAGGGCGGCTGCGGGCGTGGCCTCCAGGGCCGGAGCGAGGAGTTCGACGGCCGCCCGTGGATCGTGCGCGCAGACCAGGCAGTCGGCCGCCCGGACGACGAACAGCAGGCGACTGGCCGGGAGTTGGGTCGGGCCGAGCAGGCCCAGGGCGGTCTCGGTGGCGCTCAGCGCCCGGCGGGCCAGCCGGGGGTCGTCCCCCGCCGCCGCGAGGTCGCGCAGCGCGGCGGCCGCCGCGGACTCGACCCGCATCCGCATCGAGGCGATGGAGAGCCAGGGCACGTCGGCCTCGTCCTCGACCCCGACGTGGTCCAGGTGGGACCGGGCCAGGCCGATCTGCCGCACGGTCTCCCGGACGTCGCCGGTCAGCGCGTGCGCGCGGGCCCGGCTGATCCGGCCCATCGCACCGGCCCAGGGCAGGCCGGGGGCGACCCGGTCGATCTCCCGGGCGTAGCCGAGCGCGGCCTCCGGGTCACCGTCCAGCCGGGCCAGGATGCTCAGGTCGCTGAGCGTGCCGACCTGGGTGGCCTGGTCCCCGGCGAGCCCGGCCCAGGTGAGCGCGCGGTCGTAGCAGGCCATCGCGGTGGCGTTGCGGCCGTCCTGCATGCGCAGCGCGCCGGCCGCGTGGGCGTGCTCGGCGGCCAGCCGGGCGAGCGGACGGCGCTGCGCGGCGGGTGCGGCGGCGAGCCTGGCGAGCACGGCGTGCAGGGTGCGCTCGACGGCGGCGGCCAGGCCCGGCCGGTCGCCGGTCTCGCCGGAGCGCAGGCGGGCGGCGAGCAGTCCGGTCAGGGCGTGCGCGGTCGCGGCGTCCAGCGGCGGGCCGGCGGCCGGGCCGGCGGCTGTCCCGGTGGGCGTCCCGGTGGGCGTCCAGGTTGCGCAGAACTCGGCGTGCAGACCGGCGAGTTCGGCGGCCGCGGGGACGTCGCAGCCCTCGGCGCCGTGCAGCGGGCAGAGCAGGCCGTAGTCGGGCAGCCGCGCCGGGGCGGGGGCGGCGGGCGGCGGACCGGCGGGGGCGACGCCCGGCAGCGGGGGCCGCAGCAGCGCGGGCGAGAAGACGTCGACGCCGCACAGCTCGGCGGTCTCGGCGCGCAGACAGGCGGCGCTCACCTCGCCTCCCGCGCCCAGGAGTCGGTCGATCCGGTCGGCGACCCTGGGGGTGACCCGGCGGGCGCCGTGCTCGATCTTGCTGACGGCGGTGTGGTCGTAGCCGATCCCGGCGCCGAGCTGTGCCTGGGTGAGGCCGGCCCGGCGCCGCCAGTGCCGCAGCCGGGCACCGAACTCCCGCCAGGCGCCCCGGCCCTGGCCGGTCGGCGGTGCCGGAACGCCCGTCGCTGGGGCCACGCGGTTCCGCTCCACGGCTGCCTCCCCGGGGTGCGTCCTCGGCCCCGGCCGATCGCGGGGCCCGCCGACGATTCCAGTGGTTCCGACGACTCCGACGACCAGGACGGTACTCGATGGCCGCCCGCCCCGTACATGACGTGGTCTCAACCACTGGGAGGAAAGCCCAGCTTGACGCAAAGCAGAGCCGCGGACTTGACGGAATTTGCCAACCCCTTGCATCGCCCGCACCAGCCATTGACCCGAGCATGACGCCATGTGAGGGTTCGGGCACCCGAGCGCGGACGGCCCGCACGGCCCTCCCCCTGCCCCGGCCTGCGGTGCGCCACCAGCCGTTGCCGTCCGCGGTCGAGGACCCCCACATGCGAGGAGCCTCGATGCAACGCAGAGTTTCCACCGGTCGGTTGCTCACCACGGCGACCACCCTGACCGTCCTGGCCGGCCTGATCGCCGCCACCGCGGGGCCGGCCACCGCCGCGCCCACCCCCTCCCCGGCACCGCCGAACGCCCTGGCCGCCGCCGTCAACGCGGCCGACGCCGCGGCCGCGGCCGGATTGGACGCACTCGCCAAGGGCCCCGGCGAGACCTACGAGCGCCGGGCCGTCACCCCCTGGGTCGGCGGCCTCTACTCCGTCTCCTACGAACGCAGTTACCGCGGCCTGCCGGTGGTCGGCGGCGACGCGGTGGTGCTCGCCGACGGGCAGGGCAAGGTCCGCGGCCTGCAGTCCGCGGCCCCCGGCCCGATCGGCGGCTCCGTCACCCCGCAGATCGACGCCGAACGGGCCGAGCGGACCGCCCGCGCCGAACTGCCCGCGGTGGACGCGGTGGAGTCGAACCGGCTGGTCGTCCGGGTCAAGGACGGCAACGCCGGCCGGCTCGCCTGGGAGACCGTGCTGAGCGGCCGCAACGGCAACGCCCCGAGCCGGCTGCACGTCTTCGTCGACGCGGCGACCGGCGAGGTCGTCGACCGCTACGACGACGTCCACGCCGGCACCGTCAACAGCAAGTGGAACGGCCCGGCACCGGTCACCATCAGCACCACCGGATCCGGCGGCTCGTACTCGCTGCGCGACCCGAACCGGCCGGGCCTGAGCTGTTCCGACTACAGCACCGGCCAGGTCTTCTCCAAGTCCACCGACTCCTGGGGCACCGGCAGCCCGACCAGCAAGGAGACCGGCTGCGGCGACGCCATGTTCGCGGCCCAGAAGGAATGGGACATGCTCCGCGACTGGCTGGGTCGCAACGGGCACAACGGAAACGGCGGCAGCTGGCCGGTGAAGGTCGGCCTCAACGACGTCAACGCCTACTGGGACGGCAGCACGATATCCATCGGCCACAGCCAGGCCAACGAGTGGATCGCCTCGATCGACGTGGTCGGCCACGAGTTCGGCCACGGCATCGACCAGTACACCCCGGGCGGCGCCAACAACGAGGCCGGGCTCGGCGAGTCCACCGGCGACATCATGGGCGCGCTCACCGAGGCCTACGCCAACGAGCCCGCGCCGTACGACAACCCGGACTACACCGTCGGCGAGATGATCAACCTGGTCGGCAGCGGGCCGATCCGCAACATGTACAACCCCTCGCTGGTGAGCAACAACCCCAACTGCTACTCCTCCTCCATCCCGAACACCGAGGAGCACGCGGCGGCCGGCCCGCTGAACCACTGGTTCTACCTGCTGGCCGAGGGCTCCAACCCGGGCGGCGGCAAGCCCACCAGCCCGACCTGCAACAACTCCTCGGTCACCGGCATCGGCATCAAGGACGCCGGGCGGGTCTTCTACGGCGGCATGCTGCTCAAGACCAGCGGCATGACGTACAAGCGCTACCGCACCGCCACCCTGACCGCGGCGAAGAACCTGGACCCGTCCTGCACCTTCTTCACCCGGGCCAAGGCCGCCTGGGACGCGATCAGCGTGCCCGCGCAGAGCGGTGACCCGACCTGCACGCCGTCCGGGAACAACGACTTCTCGCTGTCGCTCGGCCCGGCGTCCGGCTCCGTCCAGCCCGGCTCCTCGACCACGGCGACGGTCGGCACCACCCTCACCTCGGGCACCGCGCAGTCCGTCGACCTGAGCGTCTCCGGCGCCCCGGCCGGGGTCACCGCGACGGTCAGCCCGTCGTCCGTGCAGACCGGTGCGTCCGCGACGCTGACCCTGGCGGCCTCCGCGGGCGCCCCGGCCGGGACGTACGTGATCACCGTGACCGGCACCGCCGGAGCGGCCACCCACACCGCCCAGTACACCCTGACCGTCGGCGGCGGGGGCAACCCCGGCGGGCCCGCGCCCGACATCGACGTCGCCAAGGTCCAGGCCCACCTGGCACAGCTGAACGGCATCGCCAACCAGAACGGCGGCAACCGCCGGGCGGGCACCGCCGGGCACAGCCAGTCGGTGGCGTACCTCAAGGGCAAGCTGCAGGCCGCCGGCTACACCGTCAGCGAGCAGACCTGCACCTCCTGCACCTACCAGTCCAACAACCTGATCGCCGACTGGCCGGGCGGCCCGGCCGACCAGGTCACCATGTTCGGCGCCCACCTGGACAGCGTCGGCGCCGGCCCCGGCATCAACGACAACGGCTCCGGCTCGGCCACCCTGCTGGAGAACGCGCTCGTGCTGGCCCAGCAGAACCCGACACTGACCCGGCACGTCCGGTTCGCCTGGTGGACCGGCGAGGAACAGGGCCTGCAGGGCTCGCAGTTCTACGTCGGCCAGCTGGGTTCCACGCAGCGCTCCGCGATCAAGGCGTACTACAACTTCGACATGGTCGGCTCACCCAACGCCGGCTACTTCGTCAACAACATCTCCTCCGCGGCCTCCGCCCCGATGAAGGCCTACTGGGACTCGCTCAACCTGCAGCCGGAGGAGAACGTCGAGGGCCAGGGCCGCTCGGACGACTACTCCTTCCAGCAGGCCGGCATCCCGACCTCGGGCTACGCGGCCGGCGCCAGCGACACCAAGACCTCGGCGCAGGCCGCCAAGTGGGGCGGCACGGCGGGCCGTTCCTACGACTCCTGCTACCACCAGTCCTGCGACACCACCGGCAACGTCGACGCCACCGTGCTCAATCGCAGCGCCGACGGCGTGGCCTACACCATCTGGAAGACCTCCGTCGGCGGCAGCACGCCCGCCAACGACTTCTCCGTCTCGGTGAACCCGGCCACCGCCACCGTCAACCCCGGGGACACCGCCACGGCGACGGTCAGCACGGCGACCACCTCCGGCACGGCCCAGACGGTCAACCTGACCGCCTCGGGCGCCCCGGCCGGCGTCACGGTCACCTTCAGCCCGTCCTCGGTGCAGTCCGGCGGCTCCGCCACCGTCACCGTCGCGACCTCCGCCGCCACCCCGGCCGGCACCTACGCCATCACCCTCACCGGGACCGGCTCCGCCACCCACAGCACCGGCTTCTCCCTGGTCGTGGGCAACGGGAACCCGAACCCCGGCGGCACCTGGACGCCCGGCACCACCTACCGGGCGGGCGACGTGGTGACCTACAGCGGAGTGAGCTACCGCTGCGTCCAGGGCCACACCGCCCAGGTCGGCTGGGAGCCGCCGATCGTCCCGGCCCTGTGGCAGCCGGTGTGACCGGGGCGCCCTGACACCATCCGCAAGCAGCTGCGCCGCGGGCCGTCGAGGGGGACGGACCGCGGCGCAGCCGTGCGCCGGGGCGGGCGGTCATCCGGGCGGGCGTGTGCCGGGGCGGGCGGTCACCCGGGGTGGAAGGCGACCCGGACGGTGGAGTCGAAGGGGAGGATCAGCCCGTTGCCCGTCTCCCAGGTCCAGTCGCGCGGGACGAGGAACATCCGGCCGCCGGAGTGGGCCAGCAGCCGAAGGCCCTCGTAGCGGTACCGGAACCGCGCGCCCTGCTCGACATCGGGCAGCACCGTCTCCCGCACCCCCGCCCACCCCAGGTGGAGCCGCTCCGAGGTGTCCAGGACGACCGCCGGACGCCGGTAGAGGTGGTGGGCGAGCTGCTCGGCGTCGGCCGTCCCCTTCTGCTGGGCGTAGCCGCCGACCGCCCAGTACGAGCAGAGCACGACGAGCGCCACGCTGATGCCCAGCGCCGCGCGCTCCCCGGTCAGCGGGTAGGCCGCGCCGGTGCTCCGCACGTACATCAGCCGGGCCAGCACCGCGAGCAGCAGCGCGCCCCCGAGCAGCAGCGGGGTGCCCATCGGGCCGGCGTCGACCACCTCGAACCCGGCCAGGAAGCCGAGCACCAGCAGCGGCAGCGTCAGCGCGGTGACGGCCAGGCAGATCCACCGGACGGTCCGGGCGCCGCCCGTACCACCCCCGACCGCCCTGGTCGCGAGGTGGTAGCCCAGCGCGCCGACCAGCGCCCCGCACAGCGCCACCCCGGCCGGGACGTACAGCGCGGGCGAGCTGCGCAGCAGCAGGTCCTGGGTGGCGAAGCCGATCGTGCCGGCGTCGATGCCGAAGTAGCTGTAGAGCGAGCTGGTGTACGCGTAGCCGAAGAAGAAGAGGAGCGCGGTGAGGAGGGTGGTCGGGGCGACCCAGGTCGCGAGCTTGGCGATCCAGTCGGTCCAGGGCCGCACGGGCGGCTGCCGCGGCTCGTCCCGGGGCGCGCCCGGGGGCCCAGGCGGGGGCTCCTCCTCGGCAGCGCTCAGGAGTTGCTCCCGGCGCCCGACGAGGTGCCGCCGTACGGGCTCACCCCGCCGTCGGGGGTCTTGCCGCCCGGGGAGGTGGTGGTGCCCTGGTCGGGGGAGGTGTTCTGCACGCTTCCCGCGGCCGTGATCCGCTTGCTGGAGCCGCCGACCGTGACGGTGAGGCAGATCGTGCGCTCCTTCGTGCCCGGCTTCCCGTTCGGGAGGGTGAACTCCACCTGCTCGCCCACGCCGTCGGTCACCTTGACCTGCTGCGAGCCGGGGTTGACCGCGTACGCCGAACTGCCGCAGTCGGCGACCTTGCTGACGGTGGCGTCGAAGCTGGTACTCGACGTGAAGTGCAGCGTGATGAGGGCGGTGTTGTCGGAGCCCTGGACGTTCGCCGACGGCTCGCCGGCGGTCCTGAACCCGCCCTGGTTCCCGGTGTCCTGGGTCCGCTGGTCGTCGGTCCGCCCGTCGTCGGTCTGCCCGTTCCCGCTCTGCCCGGCGCCGCTCTGGCCGCTGTCGCTCCGCTGACCCGAGGCGGAGTCTCCGCCGCCGCCTCCGCAGGCCGCCAGGGCCGGTACGAGCAGGGCGGCGGCCAGCCACCGGGCGGTCCGGCCGGTCCGGCCGCTTCCGAGGTGCCGGGTCCCGGGCATGCGTTCTCCCATCCGCGCAGCGAGCGGGGCCGGTCGGCCCCGCCGCACGGTACCCGTTCGCATACGGCTGGCCGGGCCGCCGTGCCGGCCCCGGCCCGGACCGCCACCCGGTCGGCGCAGCCCGGCCGCACCCCGGCCTGGCATAGAGTCGCAGCGGACGCACCGTCAGCACAGCGGAAGGACACCACCCGTGAGCACGGACACCCGCCCGGTACCGGAGCTGGCCCCGGAGGCCGTCGAGCAGTGGCGGGCCGAGGAGGCCGAACTCGTCGAACTGTTGGCCCGGGCGCAGCGCGGCGTCGGCGGCCTCGCCGCGGTGCGGCTCGGCCCGACGCCGACCGTCCTGGTCACCGACCCGGCGGCGGTGCAGCACGTCCTGGGCCGCCACCCGGACCGCTACGTCAAGCGCTCGCACCGCGCCCGGATGCTCGTCGGGGACGGCGTGCTGTCCGCCACCGGGGACGCCTGGAAGCGCCAACGACGGCTGCTGCAGTCCCAGTTCACCGGCACCGGAATGCGCACGTACGAGCGGCGGATCGCCGCCGCGGCCCACCGCACCGCCGAGCGCTGGGCGGGCTACCGGCGCAGCGGGGAGACCTTCGACGTCGGCGAGGAGATGCGCCGCTTCGCCCTGGACACCGTCTGGCGGGCGCTCACCGGGCTGCCGCTGGACGACCGGACGGACCACGAACTCCGTTCGGTGGAACGGGTGGTGGCCGCCATGCCGAAGCTTCCGACCAACGCGGCGGACGCCCGGGACGCGGTCGCCGAGGACCTGGCCCGGGTCGACGCCGTCGCGCACGCGGCGATCGACGCGGCGCGCTCGGCCGGCCCGCTGGAGGAACCGGGCGTGCTCCGGGTGCTGCTGGACGCGGGCGACCGCTTCCCGGAGTACACCGACACCCTGATCCGCGACGAGCTCGTCACCCTGCTCGTCGCCGGGCACGAGACCACCGCCACCACGCTGACCTGGCTCTTCCTGCTCCTCGACGACCACCCCGGGGCCCGGACGGCCGACCCGCAGGCACTGGTGAGCGAGACACTGCGGCTCTACCCCTCCGCCTGGCTGCTCCCCCGGCACGCCGTCGAGGACGACGTCGTCGCCGGCCACCGCATCGCCGCCGGCACGGACGTGCTGGTCTGCCCGTACCTCACCCACCGCGACCCGGCCCTGTGGCCCGACCCCGAGCGGTTCGACCCGGCCCGCTTCGCCCCGGGCGCGGAACGCCCCGGCCAGCTCGGCGCCTACTTCCCCTTCGGCCTCGGCGCCCGCGCCTGCCTGGGCACCCAGTTCGCCCTCCGGGAGACCACGGCCCTCCTCGAACTCCTGCTGCCGATGGGCGCGGTGGAGTTCCGCGCCAAGCCGTCGGGCGCCGTCTACAGCATCACCGTGCGGCCGGACGGGCCGACGCCCGCGGTCCTGCGCTGAGCCCTCCCGCGCGGTACTCGGAAGCACGCGTGCGCGGCGGCGCTGTCACAACGGCGCCGCGGGATCCGTCGGGGAGGTGACGGCACCGCCGATCACACCGACCGCGGCGCTCCCGCCGCGCCGGCCGCTCCCGAGAGGAACACGACGATGACCACCCGCTCGATCACCACCGAGATCCCGCTGCGCCCCCGGATGGCCCAGGACCCGGTTCAGCTCGTGCCCGCACTGGCCGAGGTGTCGGCCGCGCTCTTCCGGGCCACCGGCAACCGCTCGGTGCCCCGCAGCACCATCGGCCTGGTCCAGCTGCGGGCGGGCCAGATCGCCGCCAACACCTATCTGACCGTCCTGCACACCGGCTTCCTCCGCAAGGCCGGCGAGAGCGAGGAGCGGATCACCTCGGTCGCCTCCTGGCAGGACTCGCCGTACTTCACCGCTCCCGAGCGGGCCGCCCTCGCCCTGGTCGAGGCCGCCCTCCGGCCCGACCCGCACGGCGAGCGAGTCTCCGACGCGCTGTACGCCGAGGTCGCCGAGCACTACGACGAGACGGCCCTGGCCACCCTGATGATCGCCATCGGCCAGGTCAACTTCTTCACCGCCGTCGCCGTGATCGCCAAGCCCGTCCCGGGCCGCGCCTTCACCGATCCCTGGGCGTAGGGCCAGGCGCCGCAGGAGGGCCTGCCGGCTGCCCGGCGGGCCCTCCTGCTGTCGACCGATCGCCCTGCCCCGCATAGGCTGGTCCGCGCTCGAACGGATCGCCGGACGACCGGGCGGGCAGCGGGCCGGGGATTGCCGGAGGGGGCGGGCCCGTGATCAGGCAGGACACAGGGGGGACGAGACCATGCGCGAGGCGCAGGAGCCGGACGACTACGCCGGGTACACCGAGCTCGACGACGGCCACGGCCGGTTCGAGGACGCCGGGTACCGGGGCGTCGAGTTCGCGGACGAGGCGGACGAGGAGGTAGCCCCGCGCCGCTCGGGAGCGCGGCGGGCCGTGCTGGTGGCGGCGGGCGGGGTGTTCGCCGCCCTGCTGGCCGTCGGCGGGTACGGCCTCTACAACATCGTGAACGCCGTGCAGGGCGGCAACACGTCGAGCAGCGACGGCGGCGGCGCCCAGGGGCCCGACACCGCGGCGAAGGGCCCGCAGGAGCCGCCGACCGCCGACCAGGCCGCGGCGGTGGCGAAGGACTTCCTGGCGGCCTGGGGCCGCGGGGACGTGACCGCCGCCTCCGCCCTCACGGACAAGCCGGAGACCGCCCGCGCCGCACTGGCCGTGTTCCGCGAGAACGTGCCGACCCGCTCGCTCGCGCTGACCCCGACGGGCCCCGCGCCCGCCGGCACGGCGAGCGATCCGGCCGTCGGCTTCCGGGTGAAGGCCGAGTTCGAGAACACCACGGGCGCCTGGGAGTACGACAGCGCGCTCAGCGTGGTCCGCTCCCAGGAGGGCAAGGCCGTCGTGCACTGGGCGCCGACCGTGCTCCACCCGCACCTCGCCACGGGCGGCACGATCGCCGTGAAGCAGCTGCCCGACCCGGTGTCCAAGCCGGTCGACCGCAACGGCAAGCCGCTCGACGGCTTCCCGTCGCTGACCGCCGTGCTCGCCAAGATCGGGCCCGCCGACGGTGCGACCGTCGTCAACGGGCGGGCCGTGGTGCTCTCGGGCACCGGGCGGGAGCCCGAGCAGCTGTTCGTGCTGACCCCGCCGAGCGCACCGCAGGTCAAGCTGACCCTGGACGCCGGCCTCCAGCAGGTCGCCGAGGAGGCGGTCAAGCAGCAGGCGGCGGGCGGCAAGCCGGCCTCGCTGGTGGCCGTCCAGCCGAGCACCGGGAACATCCTGGCGATGGCCTACTCGCCGAGCGGCCACAACCGCGCGGTCTCGGGCGGCCAGCCGCCCGGCTCCACGATGAAGGTGATCACCTCCGCCGCCCTGCTGGAGGCCGGGGTCTCCCCGGACACCGTGGTGCCGTGCAAGGAGACCACCTTCTCGCCGCGCCCGTGGCACAACGACGAGCCGGGCAACTTCCCCTCGTACACGCTCGCGGACGACTTCAGTCACTCCTGCAACACCGGCTTCATCGACAAGGGCCTGGAGAAGCTGCAGCCGGGCACGCTCACCAAGGTGGCCCGCGACCAGTTCGGCCTCGGCCTGGAGTGGCACATCGGCATCGACAGCCGGGACGCCACCGTCCCGGTGCCGGCGAACAACGACGACGCGGCCTCCGAGTACATCGGCCAGGGCAGGATCCAGGTCAACTCGCTGGCGATGGCCTCGGTCGCCGCCACCGTGCAGAGCGGAACGTTCCGCCAGCCCGTGCTGCGGGAGGACGCCAAGCGCGCGACGGCACCCGGGAAGCTCCCCGCCGACGTCGCACGGGACCTGCGCTCGATGATGTCCAAGACCGCCACCCAGGGCACCGCCCGCGCCCCGATGTCCGGCCTGTCCGGCCAGATCGGCGCCAAGACCGGCACCGTCGAGGCCGGCGGCAGCCAGGCCACCAACAGCTGGTTCATCGCCTACCGCGGCGACCTCGCCGTCGCCGCCGAGGTCGAGGGCGGGGGCCACGGCAACAGCGCGGCCGGCGTGGCGGCCGCCCAGGTCCTGAAGGCCGGCGGCTGAGGGCCCGTCTTCAGGCCCCCGTCGTCCGCGTCGCTGCGGTCGGCGGGGGCCCACCGCTCGGGACCGGCCGGGAAACGGATCGTAAAACCGCTTGCCAAGCGCGGAGTTCGGGTGCGACCATCGGCGCCGTGATCACGAGAATCGAGTCCACCGACCGCTGGTGAGCGCGGTGCCCGGGCCCCGGTCGCCCGACACCCGAACCGGCCTGTACGACCACGCGGTACGCCTGCACCGGCAGAACCCGAACGAGCCGCTGCCCCGCGACGGAAAGCCGTACCCCGACGACGGTCGACCACGCCCCGCGGCGCCCGACGACCTGCGGACGGCGGGCCTCCCGGTCGCCCGCGTCCTGGACGCGCACTTCGCCGAGCCGTCCGCCCAACCCGGCGCACTGGCCGACGCGTTCCGCGACCTCTACGTGCCGATCCACCGCAACGCGGACATCGCCGCGGCCGCCCGCCGGTGCACCGACGCGTGGCGGGTCCGGCGGACCGGACGGTGGCTGGTGCGCCACGGCACCGACGAGGGCGCCGTCACCGTCGGGCTCGCGCTGCTCGCCGAGGCCGCCGCGCCGGACGACGGCCCGCTGATCCGGACGATCGGACTGCTGTCCGGAACCTCCGGCCCGCTCGCGGCGCACGCGCTCGAACGCCTCGACGGCGGAGCGGCGCACCTGCTCTGGCTGGCCGACCGGGTGGCGGGCTGGGGGCGGGTCTACGTCGTCGAGGCGCTCTGCCGGCTCGACGACCCGGCCACCCGCCCGTGGCTGCTGCGCCGGGCGGTCGACGGCGACTTCCTCAACGGCTACTTCGCGGGCAGGGCCGCCACGGCCGCCCGACTGCACGAGGCGCTCCCGGAGTTCGGGCAGGACCACGAACTGCTCGACCACACCGGGCGGTTGCTGCAGATCATGACGCAGAGCGCCGGCATGGGAATGACCCTGCGCCACTACCCGCACTCCGCCGCCGTCCTGGCGGCCCACGCCCGCCACGCGGGCGACCCGCCGCCCACCGTCGAGCGCTTCTGCGTGGTGGCCTCGCTGACGCTGCACCTGGCCACCGAGTCCCCCGAGTACTCCGGCTGCACCCCCGCCCAGCTCGATGCGGTCCTCGCCGCCTACCTCGCGCTCCTCGACCGCGAGGACTGGTACGCGACGGCCCGCGCCGCCCTGGCCGGGCAGAACGAGTGGCTGCGGTGGTTCGCGGACTTCAGCCGCTCCCGGCTGCGCCTGCGGGTCTTCGAGGACTGGCGGCCGGCCACCGACGAGGCCGACGGGCCGGGCTGACGGCCGTCGCCCGGCCGGCGCGGGCGGGTCGGGCGCCGCGGGCGGGTCGGGGCGGGCGGACGGGCCGGACCGCCCGCCGAACGGGTCAGACCCGCCGGACCCGCACCGCGCGGCCCTCCAGGTAGCGCTGCTCCGCCAGGCTCGCGGTGGCCCGGGCAGCGCGGCGGTAGTGCTCGTACGCCCCGGCGCGGTCGCCGGCCTTCTCCAGCAGGTGCGCCCGCACGGACAGCAGCCGGTGGTGCCCGGCCATCCGGGCGTCGGCGTCCAGGGTGGCGAGGAGGGCCAACCCGGCCTCCGGGCCCTCGACCTCGGACAGGGCGATGGCGCGGTTGAGGGTGACCACCGGATTGGGCGCGATCCGCTCCAGGATCAGGTAGAGGCCGTGCACCTGCCGCCAGTCGGTGTCCGCGGCGGTCACCGCGTCGGCGTGGGTGGCGGCGATGGCGGCCTGCAGCTGGTACGGGCCGAGCGCCGGCCCGGCCAGCGCCGACTTGACCAGCGCGGTGCCCTCGTCGATCAGCGCGCGGTCCCACGCCGTCCGGTCCTGCTCGTCCAGCGGGACGAGGTCCCCGGCCGCGGTCGTCCGGGCGCTCCGCCGGGCGTCGGTCAGCAGCATCAGCGCCAGCAGCCCGGCCACCTCGCCGTCCCCGGGCAGCTGCGCGTACACCGACCTGGTCAACCGGACGGCCTCACGGGCGAGGTCCGGGCGGTCCAGCTCGCTGCCCGAGGACGCGGTGTAGCCCTCGTTGAAGATCAGGTAGAGCACGTGCAGGACGACCCGCAGCCGCTCCTCGCGCTCGGCGCCCGCGGGCGGCGCGAACGAGCTCCCGGCGGCCCGGATCCGCTGCTTGGCCCGGCTGATCCGGGCCGCCATCGTGGCCTCCGGCACCAGGAACGCCCGGGCGATCTCGGCCGTGGTCAGCCCGCCGACCGCCCGCAGCGTCAGGGCGGTCCGGGAGGCGGCGGTCAGCGCCGGGTGGCAGCACAGGAACAGCAGCAGCAGGGTGTCGTCGGTGTCCGGCACCCCCTCCGGCACCACCTCGGCGGCCGCCGTCGCCGACTCCCGCTCCCGGCGCGCCCGGTCGCTGCGCACCTGGTCGACCAGCCGCCGGGAGGCGACCGTCACCAGCCAGCCGCGCGGGTTGGCCGGCACCCCCTCGGACGGCCACTGCACGGCGGCGGCCAGGACGGCCTCCTGCACGGCGTCCTCGCACCCCTCGAACCGGCCGTACTTCCGCACCAGCGTGCCGAGGACCTGCGGCGTGAGCCCACGCAGCAGGTCCCCGGTGTCCCCGGTGTCCCGGCGGTCCGGTCGGTCCCCGGTGTCCCGGTTGCGTTCGTCGTCCTCGTTGCCCGTAGCCGTCATGCCTCCAAGTTTCCGTCGGAGAACATCACCTGCCGCACCTCGACGCCCAGGCCCGCGATCCGGGTGTCCGGGATCCGGGCCGCCAGCTCGATCGCGCGCGCCCTGTCCTCGCAGTCGACCAGGTAGAACCCGCCCAGGAACTCCTTGGCCTCCAGGAACGGGCCGTCCGTCACCACCGGCTGCCCGTTGCGGACGGTCACCACGGCGGCCTGCGACGGGTCGACCAGCGCCTGCGTGAGGATCAGCTCGCCGGACTCCTTCACCTCCTCGATGAACCTGCCGTGCCCGGCGCCGATCGCCGCCTTCTCCTCGTCGGTCAGCGCGTCCAGCACAGCCGGGTTGATGTGCAGGCTGATCAGGAACTTCATCTCGTGACTCCCTCGGGTGTGCGGGCCCCGGCGGGGCCGCTCCGACCGGTGGTCGGAGCGGGCGCCGCCGTCTTGACGTCCTCCGCCGGAACTCTCCCACGGACTTCCCGCGATCCCGCCGCAGCGGCGCATCCGCGCCCACGCGTGCCCGTGCCCCCGGCGCCCCGGGGCGGCCAGGCGCACGCGCCGCCGGCGCCCCGGTGAACGGTCGACGAATTCTTGATCCACGACCCCAACTCCCCAGCAGGTCAACGGAAACAATCACACCGGAACCCTTGGTAGCGTGACGTCACCGCGACCTCGTGCAGGCACCTGCACCGCACCCGCGCGCCGCACCACCGTCGAGACGAGAGAGGGCACATGGCCCCCAGGACGATCCGCCGAGCCGTCATCCCCGCCGCCGGACTCGGATCCCGCCTCCTGCCGCTGACCAAGGCCACGCCGAAGGAGATGCTGCCGGTCGGCGACAAGCCGGTGATCGAACACACCGTGCGCGAGCTGATCGAGAGCGGCATCACCGACATCACCATCGTCGTCAACGGCGACAAGGGCATGATCCAGGAGCACTTCCGCCCCAACCCCGTCCTCGTCGACCAGTTGCGCCGCGACGGCAAGGCGGCCTTCGCGGACGCGGTCGAGGAGGTCGGCGAGCTGTCCCGCCGCGGCCACATCAGCTACCTCTACCAGCACGGCCCGTACGGCAACGGCACCCCGGTGCTCAACGCCGCCCGCCACCTCGGCGACGACCCCTGCCTGGTGCTGTGGCCCGACGACGTGTTCGTGGCCGAGGTCCCCCGCGCGCAGCAGCTGATCCGGGCGTACGAGCAGACGAACGCGCCGGTCCTGGCGCTGATGCCGATGGCCCCCGAGGACTCCTACCGCTACGGCGTGCCGGTGGTGAAGGAGGACCTCGGCGGCGGCTCGCTCCGGATCACCGGGCTGGTCGAGAAGCCGAAGCCGGTCGACGCGCCCTCCGCGTACGCGGCCATCGGCGGCTACGTCATCACCCCCGGCATCGTCGACGAACTGCGCGAACTCACCCGCCGCTGGCACGAGAAGCCGGAGGACGAGGTCTACCTCACCGACGCCATCAACGCCTACGCCGCCCGCCGCGCCGTCTACGGCCAGGTCATCGACGGCACCTGGTACGACACCGGCAACCCCGCCGCCTACCTCCGCGCCCAGTTCGCCGCCGCCCTCGCCAACCCCGAGTACGGCCCCGACCTGCGCAGGCTCGCCGCCGAACTCGCGCCGGCCACCGGCTGACCGCCCACGGCCGGGCGCCGGTCGGCGACAGCCGTGGGCCGGTCGGCGCCGGCCGCCGGGGAGGATCCCACCGAGCGCGGCGGCCGCCGGTCGGTAGGCTTCCGAGCCATGTTCGAGTACCACGGGTGGATCAACGTCCTGGAGACGGCCGAGGCCGAGGACGACGACATCGGCCTCGTCGAGGCCCGCCTGCGGGAGATCGCCGAGGGCATCCGGCGCCGGATCGACGAGATCGCCACCCCGTACCTCCTGGACCTGCGGTGGATGAACGGTTCGCTCTTCCTCCACCTCGCCGGCCACCCGAACCACCGGGATCCGGAGATCGTCGACTTCTTCCGCGAGGTCGGCGAGCGCGCGCCCGGCTCGTACGGCCTGCTGCACGTCCGCGACGACGAGGACCACCCCCACGGGAACGACGTCCGCGTGCTCAGGATGGTCCGCGGCCGGGTCACCGAGCACACCGAGCCGCTGCTGTCACCGTGCATCCCGGTGCTGGAGGACCCGTTCGAGGGCTGAGCGCCCCCCTGCCGCGCCGCCCGCGCCGCCCGCCCTGGCCGGCCGGTCCTGCCGGTCGGTCGGAGCCCGCTCCTCGGTGACGCGCCCTCAGTAGTCGGGCAGGTCGAAGACGGTGGCGGCACGGAAGGCCGCCTCCATCTCCGGGCCGGGACGGTCGAGGCCGGGCCCGGCCGCGGCGCCGGGGGCTTCGGCGTCCTCCTCCGGACCGGCGGTCGCGGCGTCGATGCCGTAGACCCTGGTGGTCAGCTCCAGGATGGCCTGGTTGGCCGCGACGTGGTCACGCAGCCGCTTCTCGTAGGCGGGGAAGGCGCGCCGGTGGTCGCCGTCCGCCGCGTGCAGCTCCCCGGCCAGGACGTAGGCCGCGGTCAGGGCCACGCTGGTGCCCTGGCCCGTGAACGGGGAGCAGCAGTACCCGGCGTCGCCGAGCAGGACGACGCGGTCGTTGGACCAGTGCTCCATCCGGATCTGGGCGACGACGTCGTAGTGGAAGGCGTCCGTCTCCCACATCCCCCGGAGGAAGCGCGGCATCTCCCAGCCCATCCCGGCGCAGCGCTCGGCGACCAGCCGGCGCTGGGCGGTGCGGTCCCGGGGCAGCATGCGCTCCAGCGGCTCATCGGTGGCGAAGCCGACGAAGACCCGCAGTTCGGTGTTGTCGCGGACGGTCATCACCAGGCTGCTCCAGCCGGTATCGGCCTGCTGGACGATCTCCCAGCGGTCCAGGCCGAGGTGGTTGGGGACGCTCCAGCCGGCGATGTAGGTGCCGATGGAGTGCAGGTAGTCGGTCTCTGGGCCGAAGACGAGCCGGCGGGTGTTCGAGTGCAGGCCGTCGGCGCCCACGACGAGGTCGAACGACTGCTCGGTACCGCTACGGAACCGGACCTGCACGCCGTCCCCGTACTGGACGAGGGTGTCGATCGAGTCGTCGAACCGGTACTCCACGCCCGGCCCGGCCGCTCCCGCGATCAGCTCCGCGAGCTCGTCGCGCAGGATCTCCACGTCGGGACCGCCGACCTCGCCGCCACTGGCCGTCCACTCGGTGGTGCGGCTCAGTTCACGGCCGTCCGCGTCGACCACGGACATCCCCCGCAGGCCGGTCCTGCGGGCCCGGACCTCCGCCAGCAGGCCCATGCGCTCGACGACGTCCAGGGCGTTGCCGCGGATGTCCACCGCCTGACCGCCGCCGCGCAGCGCCCGGGCGCGCTCGACCACGGTGACGCGGAAGCCGTAGCGCTGCAGCCAGTAGGCGAGGGCGGTGCCGGCGATCCCGGCGCCGGAGACCAGGACCGAGGTCGGGCGGGCGCTGCCGCCGTCGGGCCCGGGGCTGATCGACTCGGCGTGGCCGGGCTCGCGGTGGCCGGGCTCGGTGTTGTTCGTCCGGTTGTTGCTCGACACGGTGGACCTCCCGTGGGTCGGTGGTGCTGGTGTGGACCAGCCTGCGGCGGGCCGCCCACGGCACACGAACAGACCGCTCACAGCACCGACATGCCACCGGCAGCGCACTGACAGGGCGCTGACAGGGCGTCGCAGGGCGTCGCAGGGCGTCGTCGGCCGCCGCCGTCGGCCACCCGCGCGTCGGCCACCCGCCCGGCGGTGCGGCGGGCCGCGGTGCGATCATCCTCGGATGCGCGCGATCGACGAACTGACCGAGGTGGACGATCCGGCCTGGCCCGAGCTGGCGGCGGTGCTCGCGGCGAGCCCCGTCCCCGCCCGTGTGCTGCCCGCCGACCGCGACGAGGGACGCCGCTGCCTGCTGCAGCTGCAGGTCACCGCGCGCTCCGTGCTCGGCGCGCTGGTGCTGCACACCGGCGGGTTGCTCCTGGACCACGGCTGGGTGCGCGTCTTCGGCGGCGGCGCCCCGGCGGCGGGCGGCGGCCCGGCTGACGGCGGTGCAGCGGAGGACGGCGGCGCGGCGGACGGCGGCCTGCCCAGCCTGGGGCGGGTCAACCGCTTCCCCACCGCGTTCGACCCCGCCTGGCACCCCGCCACCGCCCTGGTCGTCGGCCACGACGCCGTCGGCGGTGTCTTCGCGCTCAACGGCCACGACCCGGCCGCCGGCGGCCGCCCGGGGATACCGGGACAGATGACCTACTTCGCCCCCGACACCCTGGAGTGGGAGGCCCTGGACATGGGCCACTCCGCGTGGGTCTCCTGGCTCCTCTCAGGCGGCACGGAGGCGTTCTACGACGGGCTGCGCTGGCCCGGCTGGCGCGCGGAGGCCGAGGAACTCGCGCTCTCCCAGGGCATCACGGTGTTTCCGTTCCTGTGGTCCGAGGAGGCGCACGCGGACCTCTCCGGCACGGCTCGCCGGGCCGTGCCGATGCGCGAAGTCCTCGGGGTCGCAGCCGACTTCGCGCGGCAGCTGGGCGCCGCCGACCCCGGGTTCCTCGGCGTGGTGTAGGGCGGCCCGGGCCATCGGATGGCGTAGTACTTCTCGCGCCGCCCTTGGGGGTTGAGAAGACTGACGAGCGTGTCCTCCACCGTGAACGCCGGAACCTCCCGCCACGAGCGGGCCCTTGTCGGCGCGCTGCGGGCGAGGGCCGCGCGCGGCGCGCTCACCGCCGAAGCCGTGGTCCTCGCCCAGGGGCGCCTCCAGGAGCCGTGCCCCTGGCCGGCCGGCATGCCCCGGCGGGGCAACGGCGGCGCCTGCTTCCCCAACGCCTGGCGCGTCGCCCGCAGATCGCCCGCCCTGGCGTACGTCGAGGGCTACGTGATCGAGGACGACGGCACGGTGACCCACCACGCCTGGTGCGCCGACGAGCACGGCCGCGCCCTCGACCCGACCTGGCCCAACGAACGCGCCCGCGCCTACGCGGGAGTCGGCATGGTCCTGCCCTGGGTGTCCGCCGTCCGCCGGCGCACCTGCACCCAGACGCGCTTCCCCGGTGTGCTGGACCCTGCCGTCCAGCACACCAGGGACGCCGACCGGGTCCTGACCTACGGCGTCCCTGCGGGCGCGCTCCTCCTGCTCGGCCGCGACCTGCCGGAAGGCGCGCCGCCCCACCCGGGCGAGGCCCGACAGCCCGACCTGGTCGCCTGAACCGCCCACCGGTCGCCCGTCCGCCTCGGCCGGATCACCCCTGCCGCCCAGGAGGCGCTCCGGACCCTCCGTGACTGCGACCGCCGACCGAGCGCCGGGCCGGGCTACCGGGCGGTCCTTCGGGACGAGCAGCTGCGCGCCTCGGCCCCGGGCGTCGGTGCTGCCACGGCTACGGCTACGGCTACTGATCCCGGAGCGGCTGCCCCGGCGGACGGCCGCTGCCGGGGTCACCCACCGGTACGGGCAGGTAGGTGAACGGCCGGCCGTCCCGGTCGATGACGACCGTGCCGCTGCGGCCCGCGCTCGTCCAGTCCAGTTCGAGGTGCCACTCCACCTCGCAGGTCGAGCCGGGGGCGACGGCGAACAGCTCCGGGCCCGCGTTGGTGACCGTGAAGGGGAAGTCGGGAGCTCCGGGCCGAGCCGGGCCGAGTGTCGGGGGCTCGGCGTCCAAGTCGGCCGTGAAACCCCGTGTTTCGAGCGCTGCCAGCATCTCCACGCGGAGAACGGGCGGTCGCGCCGGTCGCCGCGAGTCGACCACGGGCCGCATCCGGCGCAGCACGACCGCCTGCGCCGTGAGCCCCTCGACCAGCACCTTCACCCCGACGGCGACGTTCTGCACCCGCCCGTCGCCGCCCTCGTAGGCGACACAGGTGCTGCTGGTGCCGAACAGCTCGACCGAGACCGCCGGTCCCGCGCCAGGGGACGGGGCACCGTCGGGCGTCAGGTGGATGTCGCCGATGATCACGTCCGCCTGGATCACCGGGCCCTGCACATCTCCGCTGATCCGGTTGACGGTTCGCAGGACGTGCGGCTGCTCCGGGCCGTGCTCGGACATGGACTGGTCCTCCCCCAGGCGGAACGAACTCTGCGGCGGCAGCCTCGCACGGGGAACGGTCGGACGGGAAGCCGCCCGCCGGGGGCCGGCACCGGGGCCGTCGCCGGGGCCTTCGGCGAAGCGCTCGGCGGGGGCCGCGGGTTCGCGGCCCCCGCCGGCCGGCCTCAGCCGCTGAGCGTTGCGAGGCCCAGGAGGTGTTCGGCCACCGCCGCCGGGCTCGGCATCGCCGCGAGCTCGGCGCTGACCTCGCGGGCGGCCCGGGCCGGGCCGGGTTCGGTGAGCAGGCGCTCCAGCAGGGCCGGGCCGATCTCCTCGGCGCCCGCGCTGAGGCCGGCGCCGCGGTCGCGAACCGCGTGGGCGTTGATGAAGCGGTCGGAGCCGTCGGGCAGCGCGAGTTGCGGGATGCCCGCGTCCAGGGCGGCGAGTGCGGTGCCGCTGCCGCCGTGGTGGATCGCGGCGGCGCAGGTGTCCAGCAGGGCCCGCCAGGGCACCCAGCCGTACGCGTGGACGTTGTCCGGCAGGGTGCCGAGCGTGCCGAGGTCGAGTTCGCCGGTGGCGAGGACGAAGTCGGCGTCGACCTCGGCGGCGGCCGCGATCACCCGCTCGATCCTGGTCAGGCCGTCGGTCTTGGGCGGCACGGTGCCCAGGGTGACCGCCACCCGCGGGCGGTGGGCGGGGGCGGCCAGGGGCTCGGGCAGGGCGCCTTCGCCGTTGTAGGCGACGGGCCGCAGGGTGCGGCCGTACCGTTCGGTGCCGGCCATGCTCGGCGGGGCGACGTCGAGGGTGTCGGCCGGCTCGGGGAGCCGGTCGATCCCGTGCCGGGCGAAGGTGTCCGCCATCTCGGTGAGCATCAGTTCGCGCAGCCCGGGGGTGCGGACGAATCCGAGGTCGTGCTGGACGGCGGGCACGCCGAGGGTGGTCGCCGCGAGGAGGGCCACCGGGAACAGGTACTCGTACACCACCAGGTCCGGCCGCCACTGCGCGGCCAGTTCGACGGTGGCGTCGGCCACCGTGCTGTTGACGTGCGCGGCCAGCGGGACGAAGGCCTCGCGGTCGGCCGCGTTGGTCTCGACGACCCGCCGCATCAGGTCGGGCCGCCGGGTGCGGCCGGCCTCGCGGATCTCCAGGCGCCAGTCCACGCCGGGGGCGAGCGGCAGGTACGGCAGTCCGGACGCGGCGACGGCCTCGCCGCCGTCCATCGAGGCCACCGCGACCTCGTGGCCGAGCCCGCGCACCGCCCGGGCGAGCGGAACCAGCGGGAAGAGATGGCCGACGCCGGGTGCGCCGGCGAACAGTACACGCATCGAAGTACCTCGGTGGTCGGGTGGGGCGGGGGTCAGCCGGCGGCGCGGTGCAGGGCGGCTTCCAGGCCGTTCAGCACCGCGTTGCAGTCGCGCTGCAGGGTGTCGGCGTCGACGGCGCTCAGCAGGTAGACCCCGAGCCAGTTGCGCGACCCGGCGTTCGGGTCGAAGGCGGGCACCGGCTGTCCGGCCGGCATGGCGAATCCGGGGACGGCCTCGATGGTGCTGCCCGGGGACAGCAGGCTCTGCCAGTCCACGGCCTGCGGGTCCCAGACCGGGCGGGTGCGCCAGGGCAGGCCGAACGCGTCGGCCGGGACGACGGCCACCGAGGCGGCCGCCCGGAGCCCGTCGGTGAGCATGGCCCCGGGGTAGTCGACGCGCTCGCCCAGCAGCTGCCGGACCAGCATGCCGATCGGGTCGAGCCCGAACACCTCGTGGACCTGCCGGGTCGTCAGCAGGCCGCCGAACCGGGCCGCGGTCTCGATGACCACGAGCTCGCCGTCCTTCATCAGCTTGAGCTCGGTGTGGGTGCCGCAGTTCTCCAGCCCGAGCGCGTCGACGGCCTGCCGCGAGACCTCCTCGATCCGGCGCTGCAGGGGCACCGCCATGACGGAGGGCGAGGTGCTGGCCACTTCGACGAAGGACGGGACGGTCGGCAGCTTGGCGGTGATGGCCAGCGGACGGTAGACGCCGTCGGCGACGATGCCCTCCACGCTCACGTAGTCGCCGTAGCCGGACTCCTCGTACCAGCCGTCGGTGGAGCCCTGGGCGATCTCCTCGACCAGCCGGTCCCGGTCGGTGTCGGGGGCGTAGAGCTCGTTCATGCCGACCTTGCTGCCGGCCTGCAGGCCGCGCTCGATCTCGTCCCACGCGGGCGCGGCGTCCTCGGCCCGCTCCAGCACGATCTGGGCGACCGAGCCGGCGCCCCAGGCCGGCTTGAGCAGCAGCGGGGGCGTGAACTCGGCGAGGGCGGCGTCCAGGTCGGCGAGGCTGTCGACCCGGCGGAAGCCGGGGATCGGCACCCCGGCGGCGGCCCACGCCTCCCGCATCAGCCGCTTGTCCCGGGCGCGGACGATCCCCTCGCCCGCGCCGGCCAGGCCGAGCCGGCTCGCGGCGTGCGCGACGGCGAGCACCGCGAACTCGGAGAGCGTGAGCACCGCGTCGGCCCCGATGGCCTTCGCGTACTCCACGATCAGCTCGACCAGGTCGTCGCCGCGCGGCGCCTCGGGGACCGTTTCGATGCTGGTGCAGCTGGGGCGCCACACCTCCTCGGCGGCGGTGGGCAGCGGCGCCAGCGCGAGGACGTGCAGTTCGCCGCAGGCGGCGATGCGCGGGAAGGCGTAGTCGAGCGGGGCTCCGCCCTTGACGTAGACGTACAGGATCCGGTTCAACGTGCTCTCTCCTGAGGGAAGTTCACTGGCCCGGGGGTGTTCGCCCCGGGCGGGCGGGCCCGGCCTGGGCGCTCGGCCCGCGGGGTGCCGCGCCGTGCGGCGGGCGGCGGCGTGGGCCCGCGCCGACGGGCACGGCCGCGTCGTTCGCGGCCGTGCCGTCGCGGGCGGCCGGCGTCAGCCGGCGGTGCGGAAGGGGCGCAGCTGCAGCAGGCTCACCCGGTCGCCCTCCATGGCCCACTCGATGTCGACCGGGGCGGCGTAGCTCTCGTCGGGCGAGAAGTGCGACTGCAGCAGCCGGCTGATCAGGGCCAGTCGGCCCACCAGCTGCTTGGTCGTGGCGTCCAGGTCGGCGGTGGCGGTGCCGAGCGAGACCGTGCGGCTGCCGCCCTCCATGGTGTTGCACAGGTACTGGAGGGGGGCGCCCTCGCCGGTGACCACCTCGGTGACCGAGCGCGGCGAGATGTTGAGGTAGACGCTGCGGAAGTCCTGCGGGCTCAGCGGGTTGCAGGTGACCAGGACGCCGCCGACGGTGGCGCCGACCTGCTCCTGGACGACCACGCCCATGCGGCAGTGGTCCAGCGGGATGCCCGCCTGGTGCCGCAGCTGCACGGCGCGCGGCGACAGCAGCGAGGCCCACACCTCCCGGACCGCCTCGACGACCGCGTCCGTGCCGCTGACGTGCGCCACCGACTCGTAGAGTCCCGCGGCGGAGAAGCCCGACAGGTCCTCGGCGTTGGAGGAGCTGCGGACGACCAGCTCGGCCGCGCCGTACAGGTGCCGGTCGAGCGCCCGGTCGATCTCGGCGCGGACCGGCTCGGGCAGCGGGGCGGTGCGGATCAGCCGCTGCGCTTCGAGGCAGGCTCCGGCGGTCTCCGCGGTCTCCGCGGTGTCCGCGGTGTCCGCGGTCCCGTCCCGGAGCACGGTGTCGAGCCGGTCGAGGGCGTCCCGGAGCTCCGCCGAGGAGTCCAGGAACCGCTGCTGGAGGGAGAACGGCAGCACGATCCCGCGCGGCACGTGGGCGTACTCCTTCACCAGGCGCTGCGCGGCGTCGGCCAGCTCGGTGTCGTCCGCGTCCTGCGGGAGGCCGAGTTGACGGGCGAGGTAGCGCAGCAGGTTGTCCCGGGGCGGCCGCGGCACGCGGTAGAAGCCGAGCCAGCGCGGCGAGCCGTGCTGCAGCAGGTGGGCGAGCTCGCCGAGGTTGGCGGCCTTGGTGCCGAACCGGACGTGGTCGCCCGCGCGCAGTTCGGTCAGCGGGGTGACGGGGGTGGGCGTGAGGTCGGGCAGGTCCACGGTGACGCGTTCGGCCCGCGGCGCCGGCTCCGGCCGGTCGCCTTCGTGGCGCGGCGGCGCGGCTTCCAGCCGGAAGTCGCCGGCGTCGGCGTCGACCCGGTAGCGGACCCACCGGCCGGCCAGCCCGGCCTCCTCGATCCGCTCGGCGGCTCCGATGCGGACCGCGTTGGGTATCCGCCACCCGGTGGCCATCACGTTGATGTGGGAGAGCGGGGTGGTGTGCTCGGTGTGGATGAGGCCGGACACCCGGGGGACGTCCTCGGGCACCCGGGGCATCACCACGATGTCGTGCCACTGGAGCGGCTCGGGGTCGGCCCGGTACTCCTCCTCCGAGCGGAACACCCGCAGCCGCCCGTGGGCCTCCCCGGGGTTCAGGGGGACGAACGCGGCGGTGGAGTACAGCTCGTGGGCCAGGACGCGCGGTATCTCGTCCTCCGGGATCGCGGCGACGTACGCCTCCTGCCGGTGGTTGGCCGGCTTGAGGACGAGCGGCAGCGCGGGGTCGATGTGGGCGCGCACCCGGTGGTAGAAGGAGCGCAGCATGTCCTGGGACATGGTGTCGACGTCGACGGTCTCCAGCGAGAGGAAGGGGCCTTCCGCTCGCCCGCCCTCGTCGGTGCCGCTGCGGTCGTGCAGGGCGAGGGTGCCGAGATAGAAACGGCGGTCGGGATTCCGGTAGACGTCGTCGTTGAACGCGTCGAGCCCGCGGGCGAGTTCGTCGATCGACATGCCGAGTACGTCGCACGCGATGTAGCGGACGTGGAGTGTTCCGTCCGCACTGTCGATGAAGTGGAGCACCGACTCGGCGCGGTCGAGCACGATTTTCACATAGGGGTAGCCGCCGACGTTGCCGGCGAGCTGGGAGAACTCCTGGATGGTGAGCGTTTCGCCGGTGAGGCGGGGCCGCGTGGTCGCTTCGTTGCGATCCGAACGGGTCATGCGCACAGTTCAGCCATTCGTCATCGTGTACACGATCGGTGTGCACCAGGTCAGAAGTTGGTACGGCTACACACACACTGCCATCGATTCCGAACATCTGACGAATATTCAGGCGACATCAGGCCACTGCGGATTGTTTCGGCCATGAACACGGGCTGCGGGAAAGCGTGCGACACGCCGTTCCGTGACGGGGATCACAGGAGGTCGGTGCCCGATCGACCCGGCCGCTTGAAATACGCCTGAAATGTTGATTCCTGCACGACCCGGGCGAGATGCCGTCCGCCCACCCACAGCCGGAAGCGGAACTTCCTGATCGATTCGATGTCATGTTCACAAAAACCGGCGTCGGCGCAGAGGGATCGACACCGGGACCCCGCTCCGGGAGGATGCCGACACATCCGCCCCGGCCGCCCCATCTGCCCTATCCGCCCTATCCACCTCATTCGCCCCATCCATCCCGTCCGCTCCCCGGCCGATTTCCGGCCCCGCCGGCCACAGGGGGATCGCCGGTCAGTCGACGCATTCATTTCCGAGTACGGAAACACATGACCACGAGTGACGAACTGCCGGTGAATTGACCGACGGTGACGATTCCGGCGGGCACATGAATCGTATACATCCCGGACATTCGGACCTACACTGGAATCAGTTCGTGCCGCCCTTCCGGGAATTACGGCCCCCGCCGGTGGATGGAGGTGCGCCGCCGTGGCGACGATACAGATGTCAGGGCCCTACTACTACGACGTGACGCAGTGGCTGGGAGCAGGGGGCCTCCCCTCCCGGCAGACCGTGAACTTCTGGGTCGGCTCGTTCGACCAGGTCAACGGCTGCGTGGTGGTCACCGGCACGCCGGACACCCTGCCGCCCTCCGGAACCGCCCAGGCGCGGACCGCCCTGTGGGTGCAGGACATGTCCGTCGAGAACGTCCCCACGGTCCACGGGGACCTCACGACCCACGAGTTCTACATCTGGGCGACGTACTTCAACAGCAGTGCGAATTCCATCCGGTATTTCACCGCCTGGATCGCGTTCATCATCCCCTGAGGGGGCGACGATGCTCTTGACAGTGATCCACGACCGGAGCGGGAACATCCTCGGCACGGTGGCCCACCCTCCGGGGACACCGGCCTCCGGACCGGCGCTGAAGCCCGGTCAGTACGTCGCGGACATCGACGCGCCGGAGATCTCGGCGGACCTCGAACCGCCTGCGGTCTTCGAACGCCTGGCCCGGGTGGCCGAGGAACACCGCGTCGAGCTGCGGAACGGGGAGGCGTACCTGGTCCGGCGGTGAGGCCGGACGCAGCAGGAAGGGTGGAGCAGGAAGTCGGACGGACCGGCTTCCTGCTCCACCCTTCCTGCTCGACGCTTCCTGCCCGAGCGCTCCTGTCCGAGTGCTCCTGCCCGAGCGCTCCTGCCCGAGTGCTCCTGCCCGCCGATCGGCGTGACCGCATTACCGCTTGACAGAGTGCGTAATACTGTAACGCGCGCGGTCGGGCGCGGTCCGGGACGGCGTCGGAGCGGGCGGTGTGCGTCTCCCTCCCCGCGCGGCTTCCTCCCCCAGCAGCTCGGAGCACGACATGCACGCCTTCCTCGACCATCCGGGGCCGCTGGCCTTCGCGCACCGGGGCGGCGACCTCGGGCACCCCGAGAACTCGCTCAGGGCCTTCGAGGCCGCCGTCGCGCTCGGGTACCGCTACCTGGAGACGGACGTGCACACCACCCGGGACGGCGTGCTGGTGGCGTTCCACGACTCCCACCTCGACCGGGTCACCGACCGCACGGGCGCCGTGGCGGAGCTGCCCTGGGAGAACGTCAGGCAGGCCCGGATCGGGGGCACCGAGCCCGTGCCGCTGCTGGAGGACCTGCTCGGCGCGTTCCCCGAAGCCCGCTTCAACATCGACGTCAAGGCGGCCTCGGCCGTCGCCCCGCTGGTCGAGACGGTCCGCCGGACCGGCGCCTGGGACCGGGTCTGCGTCGGCGGCTTCTCCGACAGCCGGCTGGCCGCCGTCCGCGCCGCCGCGGGCCCCCGGCTGGCCACCTCGCTCGGCCCGCGCGAGGTGGCCCGGCTGCGGCTGCGCTCGCTGGCCGGGCCGCTGCTGCCGGGGCGCGGGGCACCGTTCGCCGGAATGTGCGCCCAGGTGCCGGAGCGCCACATGGGCGTGCGGGTGGTCGACCGGGCCTTCGTCCGGGCCGCCCACCGCCTCGGCCTGCAGGTCCACGTCTGGACTGTGGACGATCCCACACGGATCAGGGCTCTCCTCGACCTCGGTGTGGATGGCATCATGGCCGATCGCATCGACGTCCTGCGGGACGTCCTGGGCGAGCGCGGCTGCTGGACGGACGGCAGTACCGGCTCCAGCACGGTGATGGGAACCCCATGAGCACCACGAACTCCGCGACGCACCTTCCGGACGACCCCCCGACCGGGCCGGCGCCCGACCCGGCACCCGCCGACGCCGACGGCCGGGCCCTGGAGCGGATACGGTTCGGCTGGTACGTCAACGACTGGGCCAACGCCGCCTTCTCCGCCAGCGTCCTGACGGTGTTCCTCGGGCCGTACCTGACCTCGGTGGCCAAGGAGGCCGCCGACGCGGCCGGCGACGTCCACCCGCTCGGCCTGTCGATCCGCGCGGGCTCGTTCTTCCCGTACACCGTCTCCTTCTCCGTGCTGATCTCGGTCGCGGTGATGCTGCTGACCGGCACCGTCGCGGACCGCACCGGGCGGCACAAGGAACTGATGTGCGGCTTCGCGTACGTCGGCGCGCTCGCCACGATGGGGATGTTCTTCCTCGACGGCGACCGCTACCTGCTCGGCGGCGCCCTGCTGGTCGTCGCCAACATCTCGTACGCGGTCTCGGTCGCGCTGTCCTACGCCTACCTCCCGGGCCTGGCCTCCGCCGACGAGCGCGACGCGATCTCCTCCAAGGGCTGGGCGTACGGCTACGCGGGCGGCGGACTGCTGCTGATCGCCAGCCTCGCGCTCTTCCAGGGCCACGAGGCGCTCGGCGTGACCTCCGGCACCGCCGTACGGATCTGCCTGGCCTCGGCCGGCCTGTGGTGGGCGCTGTTCACGATCGTCCCGCTGCTGCGGCTGCCCTCCCGCGCCGGCGCGGTGTCCGGCCGGGCCGACGCGGTGTCCAGCCGCGCCGCGGCCGACCGGCCCGCCGACCAGCCCGCCGCCGGCAGCCTGCGGGAACTCGGCCGCACCCTGAAGGGCATGCGCAAGCACCCGCTCACGCTGCTCTACCTCGGCGCCTTCCTCTGCTACAACGACGGCATCCAGACCGTCGTCTCCCAGGCCTCGCTCTTCGGCAGCGAGGAACTCGGCATGGAGCAGGGCGCGCTGGTCACCGCCGTGCTCATCGTCCAGATCGTGGCGATCGGCGGTGCCCTGATGCTCGGCCGGATCGCCCAGCGGTACGGCGCCAAGCGGACCATCCTCGGCTCCCTGGTCGGCTGGGTGGTCACCCTCGCCCTCGGCTACTTCATGCCCGCCCACCAGCCCGTCTGGTTCTACGGCCTGGCCGCCATGATCGGCCTGGTCCTGGGCGGCAGCCAGGCGCTCTCCCGCTCCCTGTTCTCCCACCTCATCCCGCCCGGGCGGGAGGCCGAGTACTTCAGCCTCTACAAGGTGAGCGACCGCGGCACCAGCTGGATGGGCCCGCTGGTCTTCGGCCTCGCGTACCAGCTCACCGGCAGCTACCGGTCGGCGATCATCTCGCTGCTGGTGTTCTTCGTGATCGGCTTCGCCGTGCTGGCGAAGGTCCCGGTCCGGCGCGCCATCGAGGCCGTCGGGAACCCGGTGCCCGAGCGGATCTGACGGACGGGGCCCTGCCGCCTCCCGCCGGTCGGGGGGCTGCGGGGCCCGGCCCCACCCGGGGCGACAGGGGCACCGACGCAGTGGGCAGTACGGACGGCACAGGCAGCACGCCGGCCGGACCGTGCGCCGTCCCCGGCGACTCACCCGGGAACGCCGCCACCTGACGGCCGAGCACGCTCCGAGAGGAGCTGACACCAGGCTCGGACGCATCGGTACGTGATCATGCAGCGGGCGGGCTTGAGGAACGCCTCGTCGAGGTCGTCGCGGACGTTCCAGCGGATCCTCAGGCGTCGGAAGCATCGCGGCCCCGTGCCCGTCCCGCAGCCGACGCCCGCCGGTCATGCCCGGGAGTGGCTGCCGCTGGATGCCCGTGTGCGGCACCAACAGGCCCCCCTGCGGACAGCCCCGATCGTGGCGTCCGGCCGGCCCCGCGGGATCCTCACCCGGAGGCCGCCGTGCGGGCCTGTCCGACCCGGCCCCTACCGTGGGAGCGTGATCGATCGCGCCCCGGTCCCCGCCGACCTCCGCCCGCTGTTCCCCGACGGAGCCGCCGTGCAGGCCGCCCTGTCCACGCCCCTGCCGCCGGGCCGCCTGATCGTTGCGGCCGGGGGCGACGGCCACGGCGGTGACGCCCCGGTCATGTGGCTGAGCGACGGGCCGGCGCCCGCCGGGCTGTGGGAGGAGCTGCAGCGGGAGCACCCGCGGTCGGGGCTGTGGCCGCTGCTGCTGACCCGTCGGGCCGGCGACCAGGAGTTCCGGCCCTGGGCCACGGGCGAACTCCACCCGGTCCGGGCGGACCTGCTCAACTCCCACGACCCCGCCGCCCTCCTGCAGGGCTGGTGGACCGTCGAGGCCGAGTTCCCCGTGGACGACCCGGAGGAGGCCGAGGATCGCCGGCGGATCCTGGAGCCGTTCGGGGTCGACTGGCCGGGCCCGGCCCCCGCCCCGCGCCCGGCGGAGGACGACCCCGAGGACGGCGACCCGGATGCGGCGGCCGCCGCCGTGGCGCGCTGGCTGCTGCGGCACGACCCCGGGCTGCGGATCGGACTCGTCCGCGCCGGCAGCGGCGCCGAGGCGCTGGCCGTCTGCGGCTGGACGGCGGCCGGCAACCACGATCCCGGCGAGCTCGCCGCCGTCCTGCGGAGCTGGGAGCGGAGGTTCGGCGCCCGGGTCGTCGAAGTCGGCCCCGACGGGCTGCGGTTGAGCGCCACGGCGCAGCCGGACGACCTGGACGAGGCGCTGCCGATCGCGGCCGAGCACCTCGCGTTCTGCCCCGACAACGTCTTCCAGGGCACCGAGAGCCTGGTCGACTACGCGCAGGAGCTCCTCCTGGAGAACTGCTGGTCCTTCTGGTGGGACTGACGGCGCCTGACGGTGATCGGCGGCGCAGGGGCCGTGCGGGCCACGCGGGCCGATCGCGGAACGTCGTGGTGATCCGTTGCGTCCCGCACCGGGGTGGGTAGGGCACGGGCTGGACACCGACACCGACCCGGCGGAAGGCTGCACACCGTGATCGACTACGACCTCCTGGCCCGTACCGCGCTCGCCCTGGGCTTCGAGCGGCTGTCCGTCGGCGTGGTCGTCCTCGACGTGTCCGGGCGGGTGCTGATGCTGCGCCGCCGCGAGGACGACGCGCTGCCCGGGCTCTGGGACTACCCGGCCGGCGGGCTGGAACCCGGGGAGGGCGTGCAGGCGGGCGCGCTCCGCGAGCTGTCCGAGGAGGCCGGCATCACGGTGGCCGCCGACGGCCTGGAGTACCTGCGGTCACTGGACTTCGTCGACGCCGCGGGCCGCCGGTTCCGCCACTTCGTGTTCACCGCCACCGTGCCCGACGGCACCCCCGTGGCGCTCACCGAGCACGACCGCTTCGTGTGGGCGGAGCTCGACGACCCGCCGCCGACCAGCGACGGCTACCGCGAGGTGCTCGACTTCGTCCGGCGGCACCGGGCGGTGCCGGGCTGGCGGCCGATCAGCCGGTACGTCGGGGGGATCGCCCTGTCCAACCTGTACGGGGCGTTCTACTTCACCGACTCGGCCGGGCGGGCGCTGTGCCTGCGCAACGCCCTCGACCCGGAGCGCTGGCAGTTCCCCGGCGGCGACACCGACCCCGGTGAGTCCCCGTGGGACACCGCGCTGCGCGAGGCCCGGGAGGAACTCGGCCTGGACCTCGCGGTCGAGAACCCCGGGATCGTCGCCCGCCAACAGCTGCTCGCCGTGGTGCACTTCTCCCCCGGCGCCTACTGGCCGCTGCACCAGGTCGGCCACGTCTTCTGGGGCGGACGCCTCGACGACGAGCAACTGGGCCGGATCCGGCTCTCCTCCGAGCACACCGAGTGGGCCACCCGCAGCCTGCACGACTGGCACTCCGTCATGCGGCCCGCCGACTACCGCCGGCTGATGCTGGTCGACCGCGCCCGGCGCTCCGACCTCACGCTCTTCGGCGAGCGGCCGGCGACGGGCGCCGTCGACGAGCACGGCATCGCACGGGACTTCGAGGGCGTGATGACGTTCGTGACCAGTCCGGACGGCGGGCGCCTGCTGCTGAACCTGCGCGACGACGTGCCCGGCATCGCCCACCCCGGGCTCTGGACCCCGATCGGCGGCTGGCGCGAGGGCCGGGAGAGCGCGTACGAGGCCGGGGCGCGCGAGGTGCTGGAGGAGGCCGGCATCCGGGTCGAGGGGCTGCGCGCCGTGCCCGGCCCGCGGCACCCCGAGATCCACGAGTCCACCGTCGTGCTCCACGGGACGTACGCAGGACCGGAGTCCGACCTCGTCCTCGGCGAGGGCCGGGCCGTCCGCATGGTCCCCCTCGACGGGATCCGCGACCTCCGGACCCCGCCGTACCTGGCGCACTACCTGGCCCGGATCGGGGGCAACTGACCCGCGGGCGGGGCGTCGGCAGCCGATGTAGCGCATCGCGACGCCGGTGAAGTAGTGCCCGGCTGTCCGGCAGTCCGGCTGTCCGACCCTGCCGATCGGCAGGTGCCGCGGGGCTGCGGACTGCGGAAATGTGCCGATCGGCAACTGCCGGGCGACGGTGTCGATGCGGAACGCTGGGGGACAGCGGAAGCCGCCGAGGGAGCGGCCGGGAAGGAGATCCCCGTCATGACTGACCGTGTCCGGTGCACGGACCCTATCGGGACGCACTGCCTGATGCTTCGCCGGACTCCGCTGCCCGCTGGGCACGGTGGGTGGCGACGCGGACGCGGGTGGCGCAGCGGGGGGTGCAGTAGCGCTGGGGGGTGCGACGGCCGGTGTCGATGAAGAAGCGGCCGCAGCCGGGGGCGGCGCACCGGCCCCAGGCGCAGGTGCCGCGTTCGCTGAGCCAGAGGCCGAGGGCGAGGGCCGCGGTGGAGAGCAGCCAGTGGGTGAGGCCTGCGTCGGCGGGGGCCCGGGTGTGCAGGGACCAGGGGCGGCCCGGGAGGCGGACGAGGCGGGGGCTGGCGGGGTGGCGGTCGAGCAGGGTGTTGATCGCCTCGGCGGCCCGGTCGGGGTCGTCGGTGTCGAGGATGGCGATCACGTGGACGGTGGCGTCGCGCAGTTCGCGGGCGTCGGCATCGGTGAGCCGGAACGGCGGGCCGCCGTGGCGTTCCAGGAGCGCCTGGAGATCGGCGGCGCTCGCGGCGGGGTCCTCGCGGACGGTGTTGGCGAGTTCGGCGAGGAAGTGGAGTCCGCGGGGGTTGCCGTCGCCGGGGTCCTGGACCGCGGGCTTGCTCTGCGCCATGGGGTCGCCTTCTTCGTCTCGGGTGGTCACCTGCCCACCATGGTAACGTCAAATCGAATCAATGAGCGTTACGAAGGGGTGGGTGCCATGCGATTCCCGGAGACGACGTCCGTCCTGATCGTCGGCGGGGGGCCGGTCGGGCTCACGCTGTCGGTCCTGCTGTCCGGGTACGGCGTGCCGCACCTGCTGGTCGAGGCACACCCGGGCACCTCGCACCACCCCAAGGCGCGAGGGGTGTCCGCACGTTCGATGGAGATCTTCCGGCGGTGCGGCCTGGAGCAGGAGATCCGGCGGGCCGGGCTGCCGGCCTCGCAGGTGTCCTTCTACCGCGGCCGCGACCTGGTCGACCCGGACTTCGTCCGCACCGGGGTCTCCGGGCAGGAGGGCGGCGTCGAACGCACCCCCTCCCCGGGGCTGATCTGCTCCCAGGACGCCCTGGAGCCCGTCCTGTTGCGGCGGGCCCGCGAACTCGCCCCGGACGGCGTCCGGTTCGCCACCCGCCTGGTCGCCTTCGCCGAACACGGCGGCGGCGTCCGCGCGGACGGCCTCCACGCGGACGGCTTCCACGGTGGCGGCCCGCACGCGGACGAGCCGCACCCGGACGGCCCGCCCGGGGGCGGCGTTCACGCCACCGTGGAGGACGGCGCCACCGGCGAGCGGCACACCGTGCGCGCCGACTGGCTGGTCGGCTGCGACGGCGCGGCGAGCACCGTCCGCGAGGGGGCCGGGATCGCCATGGAGGGGCCGACCGGTCTCGGCCACTACCTCAGCGTCCGCTTCGAGGCTCCCCTCGGTGAGGTCGTCGCCGACCGCGCCAGCGCCTCCTACTTCCTCACCCCGCCGGGCCGCGGCGGCTTCCTCGCCGTCGACAACGACCGGCACTGGATCTACCAGTACCCGTACGACCCGGCACACGAGGACGTCGCCCGGCTGGTCGCGGACCGGCCGCGCCTGGCCGAGCTGGTCCGGGACGCCGCCGGGTTGCCGGACCTGCCGGTCGCCGTCCGCTCCACCATGACCTGGCGGATGGACGCCCGCCTCGCCTCCGCCTACCGCCGCTCCCGGGTGCTGCTCGCGGGCGACGCCGCCCACACGGTGCCCCCGACCGGCGGGCACGGCATGAACACCGGCCTCGGCGACGCGGACAACCTGGCGTGGAAGCTCGCCGCGGTCGTCGGCGGGACGGCGGGCGAGGCACTGCTGGACAGCTACGAGGCCGAACGCCGACCGGTGGCCCGGCAGGTCATCGACATCTCGCTCGCCAACTCCCGGGCGCGGAGCGGCTACCGGATCGACGACGAGCTGCTGCTGACCGCGGCCTACCGGTCGACCGCCGTCCTGGACACCGTGCCAGAGCCGACCGACCCGACCGACCCGGCCAAGCCGACCGCCACGGCTGACCCGACTTCCCCGACCGAACCGACCGCCACGGTCCGGCCCGCGCTGGACCCCGAGCACACGCACCCCGTCGGCGCGCCCGGCACCCGGCTCCCCCACCTGCGCCTGGCCGGCCCGACCGGGCCCGCCTCCACCCTGGACCTCGTCGGCCCCGGCTTCACCCTGCTGGCGCCCGCCGCCACGGAGTCGGCGTGGCGGTCGCAGGCGGACACCGCCGCCGCGGCCGGCCTGCCCGTCGCCGTCCGTCCATTGCCGCCCGCCCTGCTCGGGGCGGACACGCCGGCCGAAGCTGTCCTCGTCCGCCCGGACGGTCACATCGCCTGGCGGGCACCGCACCGGCCCGCCGACGAGACGTACCTGCTCACGGTCCTGCGGCAGGTCCTGTCGGCAGGACGGAGCCGGTCGTCTGTGCGGAGCCCGTCGGCAGGTGCGCCCCACCCCTGAGATCGCCTGCGGGACGGAACGGTGGACGCCCCGCCGGCTCGGCCCGCCGCCGGCTCAGCCCGCCAAGCCCGCTTCAGCCCGCCGCCGGTTCCTCCCTCCGACGGTTCCACCGCCGGTCCTCCGCCTCCCGCTGGGCCGCCAGGGAGGGGTAACCGTCGACGGCCTCGGCCGGGCGGCCCAGCCGGATCAGAAGGTGCGCCAGGTCGTGCGGGGCGCCGTACTCGGCGGAGCCGCGCAGCAGCTCGACGGCCTGCTCCGCCCGGCCGTCACGCTCCAGCAGGAACGCGATCGTGGTGTCCTCCCGCTCCCCGGCGTCCTCCGCCGGGAGGGCGTCGATCTCCGCGATGGCCTCGCGGGCCCGCCCGCACTCCCCCATCAGCCACCACCGGTTGGAGCGGACCCACGCCGGGTCCTCCCGGGCGAGCTCCTCGCTGCACCCGTCGAGCAGTTCCAGCGCCCACTCCGGCCGCCCGTGGTCGAACAGCAGGCGGATCGCCGGTTCGAGCAGGTTCCCGCAGCCGTAGAGGTTCCCGAAGGTGGGCCGCGCCGCCTCCACCGCCTCGTCCAGGCGGCCCTGCCGGGCCAGCAGTCGCATCAGACCGGACCGGTGACGGGAGTGGGGGTCGGTGTCGGACCCCGAGCCGTCGCCGGGGTCCGTGCCGTCGGCGGCCGCGGCGCCCGCGTGCAGCACCGCCTCGGCTTCGGACGCCCGCCCCAGCTCCTCCAGGAGCGTGACGAAGGGGGCCAGGAAGACGCCCGGATCCCGGCCGGCCAGGGCGCGCAGTTCCTCCACCCGCCCGTGCCGGGCCAGGAGCCCGGCGTAGAACTCCAGGGCGTTGTGCGAGCAACAGCGCCTCGCGGCCACGTCCGCCGCGAACAGCTCGATCGCCTCACCGGCGCGGCCGGAGCGCTCCAGGACCCGGGCCTTCAGGACCCGCTCGGCGTGCGGGGCGAGCAGTTCCAGGACCCGCTCGTCGCGGCCCCGGCCCTCCGTCACGTCCACCAGCTCCCACAGCAGCTGCCCCTCCCGGGTGTACGGCTCCAGCACGTCGATCGCCTCGTCCACCCGCCCGGCTGCGGCCAGCACCGCGGCGTACTCGCCGTACGGCTCCAGGGCCTTGAGATCCGCGCCCCACCCCCGGAGCTCGTCGGCCGGCCGACCGGGCTCCCGCCGCGCCGCGTCCGGGTGCACCAGCGCCAGCGCCTCCTCGATCCGCCCCGACCGGACCAGGGCGTCCGCGCCCAGCACCACCGCACGCCGCCACCCGGTCTCCGCGAACGGCCGCACCACCTCCCAGGCCTGCTCGGCCTGCCCCGCCGCGCACAGCTCCCGCACCGCCGCCTGCGCGCAGAACCACTCCCCCCGCTCCCGCGCCGCCCGCACCAGCAGCTCCGACTGCCCGCGCGCCAGCAGCGCCTCCACCATCAGCGGCGTGATCCCAGCGCGGTAGGCGGCCTGCCAGTCAAGGTCCTCGATGTCCACGTCGACAGCCTACGGAGCACGGATGACAGGGGCCCGGGGCCGTCAGCCCGGGATCGTCCGGCCCGGGGCTGTCAGGGCAGGGACCGTCAGGACAGGGGTCGTCAGGGCAGGGCGACCTCGCCCGCCCGGACGGCGCGCAGGGCGCGATCGACGGTCTGCTGCTTCTCGCCGACCGGAGCCACATAGTCGACCACGCCGCGCGCGGCATCCTCCCCGAGCATGCGGGTGATCACCCAGGTGGCGAGGTACTGGGAGGCCAGGCAACCGCCCGCCGTGGCGATGTTCCCCTCCGCGTGGAACGGCGCGTCCAGCACGGTGACGCCGCGGGCTTCCACGAAGGGCCGGCTCGTGAGGTCCGTGCAGGCGGGCATGCCGTCGAGCAGCCCGAGCCGGGCCAGCACCAGCGCGCCGGAGCACTGCGCCCCGATCAGCTGCCGCGCGGGATCGAGCACCAGCCGGGAGACCAGCCGGTCGTCGGCGACCACGTCCCGCGTCCTCACCCCGCTGCCGACCAGCACGACGTCGGCGTCGGTCACGAACTCCATCGGGCGCTGCCCGGTCACCTCGACGCCGTTCATCGAGGTGACCACCGGAGTCGGCGTCGTGATGAAGGCCTCCAGGCCGTCCGCACGGCACCGGTTGATCAGGGCGGAGGCGATGAAGCTGTCGAGCTCGTTGAACCCGTCGAAGGTGACCACGGCTACCTGCATCAGAACTCCTCACGGACGGGACACCGACGCCCCAGTCTCCCCGGCGGCATCGTCCCCGTCGAGGACCGACCGGCTCGAATAGCGCTCGCACCCGTCGAACTCGCTCCCCTATGCTCCCCGCATGTCCGGACCGACCTTGGTGATCGATCTCGCCGAACCCCTCTCTCCCGCTGTACTGGGGGAGTTCCGCGAGCTGATGGTGGGGCTGTCCTGCCGCTTCGAGGAGAAGCGCCCCGGGTACTACGACGTCAACGTGCCCGCGGAGCGACTGGGCGTCGAGGACACCCGGGACGCGGAGCGGCGGCACCCGTATCCGCTGCCGCTGCCGCTGCTCGGCGGGCTGCAGCCTGCGGACGAACGGCTCGCCGCCCTGGTGGGCTTCGACCCGCAGCGCGAGGACTGGCGCCGGCCGTTCCACCTCTACCTGATGGGGGCGGGCGCCGGGGACGACGACATCTTCGCGGACGAGCACGCGGACGAGGACACCGACGCGATCGCGGCCGTGCTCGGCCGCCCGCCGGTACAGGCCGTCAACATCAGCGCCGGCTGCAACGGCCGGATCGACCACGTCGCCACGGCCCTGCTGACCGCCGCCGTCCTCGACGTCATCGGCGGCGTGGGCAAGGCCGAACTGGCGGACGGCCAGCAGGCGGTGACCGCCGGGCTGCCCGGCCTGCTCGGCATCACCGACGACGGCTGGGACACGGCCCTGGTCACGGCGGGGTTCCTGCGGGCCTGGGTAGAGCGGCCGGGGTTCCGGCTGGTCAAGTAGCGGTGGTGCCCTCGGGAGCAATGGCCGTACGGTTCACGGGAATCGACCGGCATCGAGGAAGGCTTGTGATGACGCAGAGCGCACCGGACTTCGCCGAGCTGCTGAGGGGCGCCGAACGCTCCGCCGTGCACCTGGAGATGCGCGACAGCTACGCGGTCGGTGACGAGGTCGAGCCCTTCGAGCGGTTCCGGAGGACCGGCGAGGTCGACAACGACCCGACCGCGTCGTTCTGGCCCACCTGGATCCCCCTCGTGGAGGACGCGATCTCCCGGGGTGTCGTCATGCGCCGGGCCCGCATCGTCTCGGAGCCGGTCACCGACTACATCCGCTACGAGCACGCCGTCACCCCGGTCAACCTCGCCGCCGGCGAGCAGGTCCGCTGGCTCCCCCGGAGCCGGGCCTCGACCATCGCCCTCCCGGGCAACGACTTCTGGCTGATCGACGGACGCCTGGTGCTCTTCCACTGGTTCACCGGCGACGGAGACTGGGCGGGCCACGCCTTCACCGAGGACGAGGCCGCGGTCACCCTCTGCGCCACGGCCTTCGAGGCCGTCTGGGCGGCCGGCACCCCGCACGAGGAGTTCGCCGTCTGACCCCGTGGGCCCCAGCCCGTAAGGCCGTCACGCCACCGGCTGGAGGGGGCGGAGTCCGCGCGCCGCGCCCCATCCGTGGGCAGTGCCATTCGGCGTCTCGCGGGACTCCAGGAACTCGAACCAGACGACCTTGCCCGCTCCCGCCGGGTGCCAGCCCCACGCGTCGGCCAACGCCTCGACGAGGATCAGCCCACGCCCGCCGGTGGCTTCCGGGTCCGCCCCGGAGCGTTCGAAGGCCGGTTCGGGATCAGACACCTCTACCCGCAGCCGCCCGCCCACGCGACGGACGGTCACCGTACAGCGCGCCTTCGCATGCTCCATGGCGTTGGCGATCACCTCGCTCGCACAGAGTTCGAGCTCCCGCAGCGATTGCGGGAGAAGGGGCACACCCCAGGCCCGGACGATGTCCGACACCAACCTCCGCGCCGGCGGAACCGCTTCGCCACCCGGCTGGACGTCCCACTCCAGCGGCACCGGAAACCGAGCGGTCCTGAGCGGGCTGACGATCACGTTCCACCCCACTGCTCCTCCTTACAAGGCACGGGGGCAAGCAGCCGCGGCCGGCACCTGTTCCGACCTCCACTCAACTCCCGTTCATGACCCGCGGGAAGTGAAAGACCGGGCTGACACAGGCACCTCCGGAGGGAAATTTTGACCTTCCCATTGCATGAGGCCGTGCGCGCTCCGCAATCGCCCGGATACGCTGAGAACATGGGGGATAATCCCGAACTCCGCGCCGTCATGGCCGATCTGGGGCTCACACGGGCCGCCCTGGCGCGCCTGGTCAACCGCGAACTCGTTGCCCTCGGCTGCCCGGGAACCCTCACGGTGAGGACCGTGGGCACCTGGCTCGCCGGACAGTCGCGATGGCCCCAGGGCAGGATCCGTGCCGCACTCGAACGCGCGCTGAACCGCACGCCCGAGCAGCTCGGCTTCATCCCGCCTCGCGCCGCCCGGCCCCAAGCACCCCCGGAGGAACCCGTGCTCCGCCGCAACTTCCTCGCCGCGTCGGCCGCCGCCGCTCTCCCGCCGAACCGCGCCTTCCGAGGCCACGCTGTCGGCCACAGCGACGTTGATCGACTCAAGGAGAGCCTCAGGACCCTCACCACGCTCGACGATCACCGAGGCGGGCACGGATCACTTGAGACAGCCGCGCTGACCGGCGCCCGTCAGGCGCTCGGCAAGGTGGACACGACCATCAGCGAGAGCGTCCGGCGGCGCCTCTACAGTCTCGCCGCCGACTACACCGCCACTGCCGGGTTCTCGTGTATCGACGACCGCCGATTGGACGACGCCGAGCACGCCCAGGGAGAGAACCAGTGACGATAGCCCTCCGCCGCTACGAAGCCGGCAACCTTCCCGCTGACCACACGCAACTGCTCATCGACGTCCACGCGGACGCCTACCGCGAGCAATCCGACGACCCCTTCGTCCAGCGCTTCCCCTGGTTCGCCGAGCACTGGACCGCCCGGCCCGGCTACAGCTGCGTCATGGCCTACGACGGCGACGTGCCGGTCGGATACTCCTACGGCGCTCCGCTGGAGGACGGTCGCGAGTGGTGGCGTCAGCACATGCCGGCGCCTTCCGACGCATCCACATTCGCCGTGTCCGAGGTCATGGTGCGCCCCGAATGGCGCAAGCTCGGCATCGCCGAGCAGACACACGATGCCCTGCTGGCCGGGCGGGGCGAGACTCTTGCCGTCCTCTACGTCGACGTCACCCATCCGCGGGTCCAGGCGATGTACGAGCGCTGGGCGTACCGGAAGGTCGGCGAGCACCGCCCCTTCGAGGACGCCCCGCTCTACGCCGTCATGGTCCGCGCCCTTCGGTAGCCCGCTGGCCTGAGCCAATTCGCGGACTGCGAAACCTTTTTGGTCCACCCGCTCGACGGAGTGGGGGCGGCGGGCGAGTCCGATCCCCCTCAGTGGCGGTGATGATTGTCGGGCTGGGCGGGGTCGCCGGGGTGTTCCAGTCCCTCGACCAGGGTGAGGCGCCGACCGCGCTCGTGGTCGAGCCAGCGGACGAAGGCGGCTCGGCGGGCGGCGGCCCGTAACGCAGGAGTGGGGTCGGGGGTCTCCGGGGCGGTGCGGGTGGCGAGCACGGCGGCCGTCCAGGGGCCCACGGTGACCCACTCGCCCGGCCGCGCGGCACGCAGGGCCTCGGCGAGCGCTGCCGGCAGGGTGTCGGGGTCGGCTTCGAACTCGCCGTCGGGGAGGGCGAGTCGCCAGCGGGCGGACGGCGTTCGGGCGGTCATGGTGCGGTAGTGGGCGACGGCGGCGGGCGAGGGCTCGACGTCGGCGGTCACAGCCGCGTAGACGGCGCGCACGGCCGCACTGCCCTCGTAGGCGGCCGCCGTGATGGAGCCGAGTTCGACGGCGGCCCGGTGGTCGAGCCGGGCGGGGCCGTCCGGGCCGACGGGCAGGTGGCGTTCGACGGCCACGGCCTCGCACAGGGCCTCGGTGAGCAGGACCTGCGCGACCCACCGGGTCAGCTGGCGGTCCTCCGAACTGCCTGGCTGCGGCAGGGCGGTGGCGCGCGGGCCGGTGCGCAGGGCGGCGAGACGGCGGTCGAGGGCGGTGCGCGGGAGCGGGTGTCCGTCGAGCAGGCCGAGGGTCATGCCTCCACCACCAGGGCGACGGTCGGGGCGTACTGGCAGCGGCCGAACCACATGACCTTGGCGAGCGCCCAGAACGAGCCGGGGTCGGCCGCCGGCGGGACCGCGACGTCGAAGTCCACCGTCGCCGAGGAGCCGGCCGGGACGGTGAAGCCGCGTACGGGATCGGGGATCGCCTCCCAGGTGCCCCACGGGGAGACCAGCTGCAGCTCGCCCCGGATCTCGCCGCGGGTGCGGTTGGTGAGCGTGACGCCCAGGGTGGCCCGGTCGCCGGGGGCCACCCGCAGGGTCCGGTGCGAGACCTCGACGTCCAGGCCGGTGTCGCGGCCCGCCGTCGCCCTGGTGCCCTGGGCGGCCGTCCAGTCCTCGGGTGCGTCCCCGGCGACCGGTAGCAGCGCCGGGAGGTCGCCGACGGCGATCGTCACCACGTCCTCGATCCGCTGGCCGTCGTGCTCGATCCGGACGGCCGCGAAGTACAGTCCGGGCTCGGCGCCGGCCGGCGGGACCAGCGTGACCTCGAACCGCAGGTGGCCCCCGGGCGCCAGCCGGTACGGGCGGCTGCCGAGGTCGGTGGCCCAGCCCTCGGGCGGCAGTACGACCGCCGTTCCCTCGACCGCCGCGTCCCGCAGGTGCGACGACAGGGCGATCGAGAGCGTCACCGGCTCCCCCGCTGTCCGCACCAGGCCCGGCGAGGCTCCGACGGACACCGGCAGGTAGCCGAGCGGTGCCGGGCCCCGGTTGTGCAGCCAGTAGCGGGCGTGGACGGGCTGGGCGGGTTCGGCCACCGGGCCGAGGACGGGGCCGCCGGCCGGGGCCACGGCTCCGGGGACGGCTCCGGCCCCTGCTCCAGGTGCGGTTCCGGGCACGGCTCCGGCCACGGCTCCGGGCACGGCGAGCAGGGTGGCGATCCGGGAGCCGGGGAGGTCGAGGCACGGGGAGGCGGCGTCGAGCGGCCGCTCCAGCAGGTCGGCCGGCCGTACGTCCCCCAGCCCGAGCGCGCCGCCGAGCCGCGCCGTCCGTCCGAGGCCAGTCGACTCCAGCAGCCGGACGGTGAGGTCGTACCCGCCCTCCGAGGCCGCCGAGCCGTGGGCGATCGGGTTCCCGGCGGGCTTGAGCGTGCCGAGCAGCACCTCCCGCTGCGGTTCGACCCGCAGCCAGGACACGGTGGCGGGCAACGTGCCCTCCTGGGCGGGGACGATCCGCGCGTACAGCGGGTGGGTGAACTCCTGGCCCTGCGCGGGCAGCGCCTGCTGCCGCCAGTCGCCGTCCCCGCCGACCAGCGCGTAGCCGAACTCGTGTGTCCAGTGCTGGAGTTGGAAGGACGCCCCGTCCGGCAGGGTGCGCCGGGGCGGGTCGATCCAGACGCCCGACGGCCAGCCGGTGCACGAGCGCATCAGCGACAGGTGCAGCGCCCCGGTGGTGTCGACGGCGAAGCCGGGCAGGCCGAAGCTGAGCAACGCCACGCTGTGGTCGGCGAGTCGGTCCGGCACCGGCGCCGGGCAGGGGGCGCTGATCCGGGCGTCGGCGAGGTCGTCGACCAGCGCTGCCACGTCGGAGACGACCAGCGCCGGCAGCGCCCGCAGGTCGCGCAGGTCGGCGCCCGGCCGCCAGACCTCCGGGAGCGGGGCGAGGGCCGGCACCCACACCGCGCCGTGAGCCTTCAGCACGGCCGCGTACTCCTCGCCCGCGCGCTCGATCAACTCCCGTGCGGCGTCGTTGACTTCCGGCGAGCCGAGCACGACCCGGAAGTCCGGCAGGTTGGAGTCCACCTCCAGCCAGCCGTAGCGCGCCCAGTCCGCACCCGAGGTGGTGGCGGTGACACCCACCCGGGCGAGGGCGACCACCAGGGACCGGGCGTCGGCGGCGTCGTCCAGCGTCGGGACGACGACCTCCGCCACACCGAGGGCCCGGGAGCCGACGGCCGTCCCCGCCGGGTCGGTGAGGTCGACGCGCACGGTGGAGCCGATCCCGAACCAGGTGTTGGCCGGGTTGTCCAGCGTCCACGGCGCCTCCGCCGAGTCGACGTCCGGCATGGCGAAGCCGCGTCCGACGACCGCTCCCGCGACCTCGCTGACCGGCAGCCCGCCGGGGACGTCCACGGGGAAGCGCAGCCGCAGCAGCCGGTCGGCGCTGCGGTGGTCGACGACCCTGGTCCGGCAGTCGACCCGGTGGAGCCCGCGCCACAGGGTGACGGTCTGCTCGTACCGGACGCCGTCGACCGTGCCCTCGATCACCAGCCGCTCGCCGAGCGGCCCGGTCTCCCGGCGGACGGACGCGGCGGCCTCCCCGGAGCCGACCACCGGCCCGCTGGGCAGCAGGTGCCAGGGGCCCTCGCCGAAGTCGGGGTGCTGCGGGTACTCCTCGTACACGCGCAGCTCGTTGCCGATCCGGCCGTCCTGGATCAGCTCCCGTTCGTGTCGCAGGTCCCACACCGAGGAGAGCCCGCCGCCGCGCGCCGGGTCGGCGGTGACGCGGTACCGGTCGTTGGCGATGACGGCCCCCTCGGCCCCCTCGGCCCCCTCGGCCGCCGTCCACGGCGGCTCGCCGGCGCCCTCGGCGGGGCCCTCCACCGCGCCCTCGGCAATGCTCCCGACGGGACCCGCCACCAGCCGCCAGGTGCGCCAGCCGAGCGCGGGCACGTCCGTGGCCAGGAACCGCAGCGTCCCCCGGTCGACGGTGCTCGGCACCGGCTCGCCGGCGGCGTCCAGGACCCGCACCGACCGTACGCCGGCGGGCAGTTCGACCGAGACCAGGTCCGTCCGGTCGAAGGACAGCGTGTTGGTCACCACCACCGAGCCGCCCACCGCCGGCCCGCCCACCGCCGAGCCGCCCACCCCCGCCGTGTCGATGCGGCCCACCAGGGCGTCCAGCGCCGCGTCCCGCACCGCGCCCGCCAGGTCGTACGCCTCCCGCCAGCCGCCCAGCAGGTCCAGGTACACCTGGTCGGACTCCGAGCCGGTGATCGCGTCGTGGTGCGCCCCGTAGGCGAGTTGGCGCCAGACCTTGTCCAGCGCCGCGGCCGGGTACCGGCCCAGCCCGCAGACGCCGGCCAGCGTGGCGAGCTTCTCGGCGTCCACCGCCGCGACCTCGCCCGCCCGTTGGGCCTGCTTGGTGTCGATGTACGAGACGTCCTTGCCGGTGTAGACCGGGTTCATGTCGCGGGTCTGCGGGCTGGGCCGGCGCCCGGTGGCGGCGAGCTCGGCCCGGACGGCGTCGAGGAAGTCGCGCGGGGTGGCGCAGACGAACCGCGGCCAGCGGTACTTGGCGGCCCAGGAGCGGTGGATCCCGGTGACCCACTTGTTCGGCGGGGTGTAGTCCGTCCCGACGGGCAGCAGCAGGTTCTTCGTCGCCCCGACCGGCTTGAGCTTGCGGTACAGCTCGTAGACGGCCTGCTCGGCGGTGGCGAGGTCGGGCGAGGAGTCCATCCACCAGCCGGCCGAGTAGTGGTGCGGCATGTAGTGGGTGAGCACGCCCTCGCCGCCTGGCGCGATCCATTCGAACTCGCTCGGGAACTGCATGACCCGGGCGTCGTCCTTGGCCTCGCGGAAGTTCTTCTGGATCGGGCCCCACTGGTGGAACGGCCCGCGCGCCCAGGCGCTGCCGGTGAGGCCGGCCGCGGCGAGGTGGCCGGGGAACTGCGGGTCGTGTCCGAACACGTCGAGCTGCCAGGCGGTCCGGGGGTCCGCGCCGAGGATGTCGCGCTGGTAGCCGATGCCGTGGACGATGTTGCGGATGGTGGTCTCGGCGCCGGTGAGGTTGGTGTTCGGCTCGTTGTAGGTGCCGCCGACGAGTTCGACCTGTCCGCGCTCCAGCAGCAGCCGAAGCGTCTCGCGGCGTTCCGGGTGCTGGTCGAAGTAGGGCTTCAGGTAGTCGACTTCGGCGAGCACGAAGCGGTACACCGGGTCCCGCAGGGCGAGGTCCAGGTGGGCGTCGACGAGCGCGAAGCCGTTGCGTTCCCAGCGCGGCCGGGTGGTGGCGTCGGCGGAGAGCAGCTCCCAGGGGGAGGTGTAGGCGGCCTGGGTGTTCCACCAGACCGGGTCGTAGTGGAAGTGCGAGACCAGGTACACCGTCCAGCCGGGCTCGGCGACCTCCACCACGGCGTCCACGGCCGCGGCCTCCGCTCGTACCGTGACGGGGAGTCGGGAGCCCGGCCGGGCGCCGGGGGTGATCTCCAGGGGGACTTCGACCGCCCCCGTGCCGGTCGCCTCGCCGTGGACGCCCGGGCCGTCGACGGTGATCCGGGCGGCCGGGCCCTCGGTCGTCACCCGCAGGATCTGGCGCGGGGCGTCCTCGGGGCCGACGAACAGGTCGGTGCTCTCGACGGCGGTGATGGTGACCGGCACGGGGTGCGTCCTTTCCTGGGAGCCGGAGGGGCGGGCGGGCTACGCGCCCCAGGCCTCGAACTCGTAGATGCGGGCGGCCGGGTCGGTGGTCTGGGTGGGCTTGGTGACCACCAGCCGGACGTAGCGGGCGCTCGTGTTCACCGGGTGGGTGGTGGTGCCGGCGGTGTTGCCGGTGACGCCGACGACCGTCGTCCAGGGGTCGGTGGTCCTGGCGCGGACCTGGACGGAGAAGTCGCGGGTGTTGTACGAACTGCTCTCGCCGCCGGCCGAGGCGTGCTTGACCACGAACTTCGACAGCTGCTTCACCGAACCGAGTTCCACCTCCAGCCACTTGGCGGAGGTCAGGGTGCACCACTTGTCGCCGTTGCCACCGCTGACGCTGCCGTTGACGGCCTTGGCCGGGCCCTCGTTGGCGTTGCACTGGCCGGAGCCGGTGGCCGCGCGGTTCAACGCCAGGTTACTGGTCGCCGGCGGAGTGCTGTTCCAACTCACAGTGGTGGACGCCGCGTCGGAGCGCCCGTAGGTGGTGGACACCGCCTCGACGTCGAGCGTGGTGGCGCTCTCCCCGCCCGCCCGGTCGAGCCGCCCGACGAAGTACGCGTCGTTGGGGGTCGCGCCGAGGAAGGTCCGGGTGCCGTCCGCGTTGCGGCGGTACACCTCGTAGTGGTGGACGTTGCCGCCGGGCGCCGCCGTCCAGGACAGTCGCAGTGACTGGCTGGAGCCCGAGGTCAGGTCGCTCGCGCCGAGCACGGTGAGGCCGCTCGGCGCCGCCGGTTTCTCCACCGCCCCGTCGTAGACGGCGACTTGGCCGACCCGGAGGTCGTAGGCGGGGTCGGAGCCGTCGACCCGCAGCGCGATCTGGGCGATGGTGCGGCCCGCGTACGGGGAGAGGTCGAGGGTATGGCGCTCCCACCCGGTGCCGGAGTCGGCGCCGACGTCGATCGTGGTGAAGCTGTTCGGCGCGTCGGTGAAGGCGACGGCGGCCTTGAGCTTGGTGGGCCCGGCGGCCGGGGTCTTGACCACCAGGTCGAGCCTGGTGTCCGCGGCGACCGGCAGCGCGGTCTGGTACAGCCGGACGGTGTTGGCGGCGTCCAGGGTGCCGGTCAGTCGCAGCGAGGAGCCGCCCTGGTAGGCGTCGGTGAAGTCGACGGACGGGGTGAGCCTGCTGCCGGCGGAGTCGACCACCCAGCGGTAGGTGGGCGGCACGTCCTGGAGCGACAGGTTGTTCCAGCCGCCGGTGGCGACCCGGGTGCCGCCGGCGTTGTAGAAGTCGCCCTGCCCGGCGTCGAAGTTGGTGACGAAGGGCTTGGCGGTGATCGGCGAGGACTCGGCGACGTAGCCGGCCAGGCCGGGCCAGCTCGACGAGAGGTCGATTCGCGAAGGGTCGCCCGCGGCGCCGACCCAGTAGCGCGCGTCCTTGGCGTAGAAGTCGGCGCGGTCGGTGGCGGACTTCCAGGTCCACTCGGGGCGGTAGAGGCCGAGCGAGGTGGTGTGCGGCCCGCCGGACGGGAAGAGGGTGTTCCAGTCCACGCCCGTGTTGTAGCCGTCGGCCTCGGTGTCGATGCCGGAGTAGAGGTCGTACTCGCTGCGGCCGAGCTGCCGGGCCAGGGTGCGCGAGGAGTCGAGGCCGCTCGCGGACCAGCCGAAGTTCAGGAACATCGAGTCCGAGGTGCGCTTCGAACCGTCCTGCAGGAAGGGCGAGTTGGCGGAGGTCAGGGCGTTCTGCCAGTTCACCGCGCCGGAGGTGGTCATCGCGTCGTACCACATGAACTCGGTGCCGCTCTGCGCCTTGGTGTACTGCATCAGGTTGCGCAGCTCGCCGGCGAGGGCCTGATCGCCGCCGCCGGTCTCCTGGTTGATGAACCAGCCGTCGAAGCCGTAGTACCGGGCGGCCTGGGCGAGCTTGTCGGCGACGGGGTAGCGGCTGCCGGACTTCTGGACGAAGTCGCGGACCCACTGGAGCTGGCCGCCGTACGCGCCGGGCGGGAAGAAGACGGTGCCGTAGACCTTGACGCCGTTGCGGTGGGCGGCGTCGATGACGGTCGGGTTGGGGGCGAGGATCAGGCCCTCGCCGGCCGAGCCGCCCCAGAACACCAGCTTGTCGACGTACTGCCAGTAGCCGAAGGCGTAGTAGTCGGGGTCGGCGGAGCCCTGCGAGGGGTTGTTCGACGTGGGCCCGAAGGAGACCAGCGAGGCGATCTTGCCCTCGCCCGTCCGGGCGTTGGGGTTGGCCCTGAGCGCCGGGTCGGCGGTGCGCGGCTGCAGCGGGACGCGGGAGCGGTTGAAGCGGGCGTCCGGGTCGGTGGCCGGGTCCCAGTTCACGATGGTGCTCGGGTACCAGTACGAGGCGAAGGGCTGGTTCCCGGCGGCGGCCGCAGCCGACGCCGCGGCGGACCCGGCCGAAGCAGCCGAAGCCACCGGAACGGGAACGGCACGGGCGGCAGGCACGACGCCCAGTGAGGCCGTCGCGAGCGCGGCGCCGAGCAGCAGGGGGAGACGTCTTGACATGCGGTGGCTCCGATCGAGCGGAGTGGGTGGGGCCGGGCCCACCGGCAGCGGCAGGCCCGGGTGCATGCGGGCGTGGCGGTGCTCATCGAGGGGAGTTCAACGAACATGACAACGGGCGGTGCACAGGACCGGCCCCCTCGGCGCAGCGAGGCTAAACCGGTTCAGAACCCGTGTCAACGACTCGCGCAGCAACCGCACCCGCCGGTGCGGACGGCGCGGGACCCGGCGGCGAGGTGGACTCCCGGACGGTCAGCCGCGGTGTGGGCATCTGCAGGTCGCGCCCGGGTCCGGCCTCGTCCAGCGCCTCCAGCAGGCTGCGGGCGACCTGCTCGCCGAGCGCGAAGGTGTCCCGGCTGAGCGCGGTCAGCGGCGGGTGGACGATCCTGGCGAGCACCGAGTCGTCGAAGGAGACGATGGAGAGCTCGCCGGGCACCGCGACGCCCATCTCGCCCGCCACGCCGAGCCCGGCGACGGCCATCACGTCGCTGTCGTACACGATCGCGGTGGGCCGGCGGGTGCGGGACAGCAGCGTGCGGGTGGCGGCCGCGCCCTCGGCGTCGCTGAAGTCGGTGGGCACCGACACGGCCTCCTCCAGGCCGAGCCGGCGCGAGGCGTCGCGCAGTGCGCGGATCCGCCGCTGGGTGTGCTGGAAGTGCGGCAGCCCGGCCAGGTGGGCGATCCGGCGGTGCCCGATGGCGGCCAGGTAGTCGACGATCGAGAGCATCGCCTCCCGGTCGTCGGCCCAGATCCGCAGCTGGTTGCCGCCCTTGCCGGGCCCGCCCAGCACGACGGCGGGCAGCCCGAGCTCGTCCAGCACCGGCAGTCGCGCGTCCTTGACCTGCAGGTCGACGACGATGAAGCCGTCGACCCGGTGCTCGGAGGCCCAGCGGCGGTAGACCTCGATCTCGGCGGCGGTGTCCTCGACCACCATCAGGTGCAGTGCGACGCCGCCGGCCGAGAGCACGGCCTGGAGGCCGGAGAGCAGCTGGCTGAAGAACGGCTCGACGCCGATGGTGCGGGCCGGCCGGGCGATCACCAGGCCGACGGCGTCCGCACGGGCCCCGCCGAGGGCGCGCGCGGCGCTGTGCGGGCGCCAGTTCATCTCCTCGGCGACCCGCAGGATCCGGGCCCTGGTCGCCTCGCTCACGCCCGGGCGGCCGTTGAGCGCGAAGGACACCGCGCCCTTGGAGACACCGGCCCGGCGGGCGATGTCGGCGATCGTCGGTCTGCCCACGGAACCCCGACTCCTCTCTTGACAGCCAAGTTTAGGCCGGAGCATAGTCCCTGCCATAGCTAGACCGGTTTAGTCGTTCAGCAGGTCAGGTTCCGGAACCCCCGAGCTCAGCACGATCCCCCACCCACCCCAGGACCGGGAGACCCTCATGCGAAGAATCTGGGCGGCACTGACGACAACGGCCTTCACCGCCGCCGCGCTCACCGGCTGCGGACTCGGCTCCGGCGACACCAAGAGCGGCGACAGCGTGGCGAGTGCGGCCGCCACCGGCGAGGTCAAGGGCAAGGTCTCGCTGCAGACCTGGGCGCTCAAACCGAAGTTCACCGACTACGTGCAGGGCGTGATCGACGGCTTCGAGAAGAAGTACCCCGGGGTCGAGGTCGAGTGGCTCGACCAGCCCGGCGAGGGCTACTCCGACAAGGTGCTCAGCCAGGCCGCCGCCGGCACCCTGCCCGACGTGGTCAACCTCCCGCCCGACTTCGCCCTCCCGCTCGCGCGGAAGGACCTCCTGCTGGACGTGGCCAAGGCCGACCCGAAACTCGCCGACGAGTACGTCGCCGGCGGTGTCGACGCCTACCGCTTCGCCGGCCACCCGGGCACCTTCGGCTACCCCTGGTACCTCAACACCGATGTGAACTACTGGAGTTCCGAACTCCTCACGAAGAACGGCCTGGATCCGAAGAAGCCCCCGACCAGCCTGGACGAACTGATCGCCCAGGCCCGGGTGATGAAGGAGAAGTCCGGCGGCCAGACCTACCTGATGAGCCGCAAGCCGGGCATCGGCGACCTCTACAACGCCGGCGTGAAGATCATGTCCGACGACGGCCGGTCCTTCACCTTCAACACCCCCGAGGCCGCCGCACTCCTCGACAAGTACCGCGACGCCTTCAAGGAGGGCCTGCTCCCCAAGGACGTCCTGTCCAACACCTACGCCGGCAACACCAAGCTGTTCAACGCCGGCACCGCCGCCTGGACCACCGCCGGCGCGAACTACATCACCAGCCTCGCCACCGACAACCCGACGCTCGCCCCGAAGGTCGTCCCCTCCCCCGCACTGGCCACCCCGCCGCTGTACGTCCAGGGCATGTCCATCCCGAAGAGCACCAAGAACCCGGCCGCCGCGGTCGCCCTCGCCCGCTGGGTCACCAGTGCCGAGAACCAGGCCGCCTTCGCCCACCTGACCAGCATCTTCCCGTCCACCAAGGCCTCGTCGGACGACCCGTTCTTCAGCAAGAGCGACGGCACCAACGCGGGCGACGCCAGGGTGATCGCGTTCGCCTCGCTGGCCAAGGCCAAGCTGATCCAGCCCGTCCAGGTCGACGACGCGATGAGCACCGTCGTCAACCAGCAGATCGCCCTCGCCATCAGCGGCGACACGAGCTCCAAGCAGGCGCTGGACACCGCCGTCGAGCAGTGCAACAGGCTGCTCAAGGGCTGATCCCCGCCGGAGCTCCGCACCGCGCCCCGTCCGGTACCGGCGACGCGGCGGGCCCCACACCCGCCGCCCCCGGGCACGAGCCGCACCACCCCTCGGCCGCAGGAAGGCATCGGCATGACCCACCGGCGTTGGTTCACCCCCTGGCTGCTCGCCGGGCCCGCGATGGTCTGGCTGGCCGTCTTCAACCTCTGGCCGGCCGTCAACACGGTGATCCTGTCCTTCACCGACGCCAAGCCGCTGGGCGGCGGGCACTTCACCAGCCTGGAGAACTACGGCCGCCTGCTGGACGACGACCAGCTCGCCGACGCCCTGCTCAACAGCATCGTGTTCATGCTGGTCTGCCTGCCCCTGCTGACCGTCCTGCCGCTGCTGCTCGCCCTGCTCGTCCAGCGCCGGATCCCCGGCATCACCTTCTTCCGCACCGCCTTCTACACCCCAGTGATCGCCTCCGCCGTCGTGGTGGCGCTGATCTGGGGCTGGGTGCTGGACGACCGCGGCCTGGTCAACGGCCTGCTCCGGCAGACCGGGCTGGCCGACTCCCCGGTCTCCTTCCTGACCGACCGCTGGCTGCTGCTGTTCAGCGCGATCGCCCTGACCGTGTGGAAGGGCCTCGGCTACTACATGGTCATCTACCTGTCCGCCCTCGCCAACGTCCCGCGCGAGCTGCACGAGGCGGCGGCCGTGGACGGCGCCGGACCGGTGAGCCGGTTCCGGCACATCACCCTGCCGGGGGTGCGCCCGACCATGATCCTGATCTCCGCACTGATCTCGGTGAGTTCGCTGCGCGTCTTCTCCGAGCTGTACGTGCTCTCCAACGGCCAGGGCGGCCCCGGCGGGCGGGACATGTCGGTGGTGATGCTGATCCAGATGTACAGCCGCGGGTTCAACGGCCACCTCGGCTACGCCTCGGCGCTCAGCCTGCTGCTGTTCGTCGTCACCCTCGGCCCGATGCTGTTCCTGATGCGCCTGAACCGGAAGGCGGCCTGAACCCGTGACCACCAGCCCGCCGACGACCGCCGGGGCCACCGGGGGCCTGCGTGAGCCCGACGACGCCCGTAACGCCCGGAAGACCCGCGGCACCCGCGGGCCCCGGAAGACGCGCGGCTCCCGGGGCTTCAACACCCCGTCCCCCGCCCACACCGCCGCCCGCTACCTGCTCCTGCTGCTCGTCCTGCTCCTGGTCATCGGCCCCTTCCTGTGGCAGCTGTCCACCTCCCTCAAGGGCCCCGCCGAGGACGTCTACACCCGCACCCCGGCCTTCCTGCCCGACCAGCCCACCCTCGGCAACTACGGCAAGGTCGCCGCCACCATCCCGGTGTGGACCTACGCGCTCAACTCGGTGATCGTCGCCGCGGTCTGCATCACCGGCAACGTCGTCGGCTGCACGCTGGCCGGCTACGCGCTCGCCCGGCTGCGCTTCCGCGGCGCCCGGCTCGTCCTCGGCCTCTTCCTCGCCACGCTCGTGCTGCCCGGCGAGGTCACCATCGTCTCCCAGTACGTGCTGGTGCGCAGCCTCGGCCTGGCCGACACCCTGGCCGGCGTCGCGCTGCCGGGCTCGATCGCCATGCTCAACGTCCTGCTGATGCGCACCGCCTTCGCCGCCGTCCCGGCCGAGCTCGACCAGGCCGCCATGATCGACGGCGCCGACGTCCGACAGCGGCTGTGGCACGTCGGCCTGCCGAACGTGCGCGGCATGATCAGCGTGATCGTGATCTTCACCTTCATCGGCGCCTGGGACGACTTCCTGTGGCCGCTGATCGTGCTCAACGACCCGCAGAAGTACACCCTCACCGTCGGGCTGCAGTACCTCAACGGCACCTTCTCCGCCAATCCCCGGCTGATCGCGGCCGGCACCATGATCGCCTTCCTGCCGGTCGTCGTGGTGTTCGGCGCCTGCCAGCGCTACTTCTTCAAGGGCGTCGAGGAGGGAGCCGTCAAGGGATAGCCGCACCGTCCGCACGCCCCACCGAGCCGAGGAAGCCCCCCGATGACCACCGCCCCCCGCTTCGGCGTCAACTACACCCCCAGCGTCGGCTGGTTCCACCACTGGCTCGACTTCGACCTCGACGCCGTGCGCGCCGACCTCGACTCCGTCGCGGCCCTCGGCCTGGACCACGTGCGGGTGTTCCCGCTCTGGCCGCTGTTCCAGCCCAACCGCACCCTGATCCGCCCGCGCGCCGTCGAGCAGCTGACGGCCCTGGTGGACGCGGCCGGGGAGCGCGGGCTGGACGTCGCGGTGGACGGCCTGCAGGGCCACCTGTCGAGCTTCGACTTCCTGCCGGCCTGGACCCGGACGTGGCACCGGCGCAACCTCTTCACCGACCCCGAGGTCATCGACGGCCAGGCCGCGTACCTGCACACCCTCGCCGGAGCGCTGCGCGAGCGGCCCAACTTCCTCGGGATGACGCTCGGCAACGAGATCAACCAGTTCTCCGGCGGCCCCCACCCCGACCCGGACCGGGCCACCCCCGCCGAGGTCGAGGCCTGGCTGCGCCGGATGCTCGACGCCTGCGAGCGCGGCGCCCCCGGGCGGCTGCACCTGCACGCCTCGTACGATGCCGCCTGGTACCTGGACGGGCACCCGTTCACGCCCCGGCACTCGGCCCGGCTCGGCGCCGCCACCGCCGTGCACTCCTGGGTGTTCAACGGCACCGCCCAGCGCTACGGCGCCCGCTCCACCGCCACCGCGCAGCACGCCGCGTACCTGGTCGAGCTGTCCAAGGCCTGGGCGGACGATCCGGCCCGCCCGGTGTGGCTGCAGGAGGTCGGCGCGCCCGCCCCGCACATCGCCCCCGAGGACGCGGCCCGCTTCACCGGCGCCACCGTCGAGGCCGTGCTGGACTGCCCGGACCTCTGGGGCGTCACCTGGTGGTGCTCGCACGACGTCTCCCGCTCGCTCGCCGACTTCCCCGAACTCGAATACGGCCTGGGCCTGTTGACCACGGACGGGACGGTCAAACCGGCCGGGGCCCGGCTCGCCGCGGCCGCCGCCGAGGCCCGCCGGAACTGGCAGCCGCCGAAGCCGCGCACCACCGCCGTGGTGGTCGCCACCGGGGACGAGGCCACCTCCCCGGGGCGTTCGGTCTGCGGCCCGGGCGGCCCGGTGTTCGAGGCGTTCATGCGGCTCGCCGAGGCGGGAGCCCGGCCGACCGCCGTACTCGCCGAGCGCGCCGCGGACCGCGACCACCTGGCCGCGCGCGGCATCACCGAGGTGGTCCACCCCGAGGACGTACGGTCCCGGTAGCCGGCTTTCCCACGGCCCGCAGCCCGCTCCCCCCGCAACCCGCTCCCGCAGCCCGCTCCACCGCAGCCCGCTTTCCCCAGCCACCCGACGGAGGCCGCTGACATGCACGATGACCGCACCCTGGTCGAGGCCCGCCTCAAGCGCGTCCTGGACGAGCGCATCCGCCCCGCCGTGTACCCCGAGTCCGTCCCGCTGACGGTCGGCATCTGGACGGCGCCGGGCGAGCCCGTCCCGGTCGCCGAGGGCCTGGCCGCACCGCGCACCCCGATCGCCGTCGGCGACGCCTGGGGCGCGCCCTGGGGCACCAGCTGGATCACCGTGACCGGTGCGGTGCCCGAGGCCTGGGCGGGCCGCACCGTCGAGGCGCTGATCGACCTCGGCTTCGACGCCAACATGCCCGGCTTCCAGTGCGAGGGCCTGGTCTACCGGCCGGACGGCACCCCGGTGAAGGGCCTCAACCCGCAGAACCAGTGGGTGCGGATCGCCGCCCCGGCGGCCGGCGGGGAGCAGGTGCTGCTGCACGTCGAGGCCGCCTCCAACCCGGTCATCCTGGACTACCACCCCTTCCTGCCCACCGAGTTGGGCGACAAGGAGACGGCCGGCGACCGCCCGCAGTACCGGCTCGCCCGGATGGACCTCGCCGTCTTCGACGAGACGGTCTGGCAGCTGGTGATGGACCTGGAGGTGCTCGGCGAGCTGATGGCCGAGCTGCCGACGGACGGCGCCCGCCGCTGGGAGCTGCTGCGCGCGATCGAGCGGGCACTCGACGCGGTCGACCTCCAGGACGTCAACGGTACGGCGGCGGAGGCCCGTTCACGGCTGGAGGAGGTGCTGGCCGCACCCGCCGCGCCGTCCGCGCACCGGATCGGCGCGATCGGCCACGCGCACATCGACTCGGCCTGGCTGTGGCCGCTGCGCGAGACCGTCCGCAAGGTGGCCCGCACGACCGCCAACATGACCGCGCTGCTGGAGGACGAGCCGGACTTCCTCTACACCATGTCGCAGGCCCAGCAGTTCGCCTGGATCAAGGAGCACCGCCCCGAGGTGTACGCCAAGGTCCGCAAGGCCGTCGCCGAGGGCAGGTTCGTCCCGGCGGGCGGCATGTGGGTCGAGTCCGACACCAACATGCCGAGCTCGGAGGCGATGGCCCGGCAGTTCGTGCACGGCAAGCGGTTCTTCCTGGACGAGTTCGGGGTGGAGAACCACGAGGCGTGGCTGCCGGACACCTTCGGCTTCACCGGCGGCCTGCCGCAGATCATCCGCAACGCGGGCTCGAAGTGGCTGCTGACGCAGAAGATCTCCTGGAGCCAGGTGAACCGGTTCCCGCACCACACCTTCCTCTGGGAGGGCATCGACGGGACGCGGATCTTCACCCACTTCCCGCCCGTGGACACCTACAACTGCTCCATGAAGGGCAGCGAGATCGCCCACGCCGCACGGAACTTCAAGGACAAGGGGGTGGCCAGGCACTCGCTCGCCCCGACCGGCTGGGGGGACGGCGGCGGCGGCACCACCCGCGAGATGGTCGCCAAGGCGGCCCGGCTGAGGGACCTGGAGGGCTCGGCCACCGTCCGCTGGCAGAAGCCCGCCGAGTTCTTCGCCGAGGCCGAGGCCGAGTACCCGGACCCGCCGGTCTGGGTCGGCGAGCTCTACCTGGAGCTGCACCGCGCCACCCTGACCAGCCAGGCGAAGACCAAGCAGGGCAACCGGCGCAGCGAGAACCTGCTGCGCGAGGCCGAACTCTGGTGCACCATTGCCACGTTGCGCACCGGCGCGGAGTACCCGTACGAGCGGCTGGACCGGATCTGGAAGACGGTGCTGCTGCACCAGTTCCACGACATCCTGCCCGGTTCGTCCATCGCCTGGGTGCACCGCGAGGCCGTGGCGACCTACGCGGCACTGGCCGGGGAGCTGGTGGACCTGATCGCGTCGGCGCAGCGGGCCCTCGCCGGGGATCACCGGGGCGAGCACGAGCTGGTGTTCAACGCGGCGCCGCACCCGCGTTCCACCGTCCCGGCCGGCGGCGCCGCCGTGGTGGCTCCGCCGGCGAAGGGCTGCACGCTGGCCGAGCGCCCCGAGGGCGGCTACCTGCTGCGCAACGGCCTGCTGGAGGTCGTGGTGGACGCGGACGGCCTGGTGGCGTCGGTGGTCGAGGTCGCGAGCGGCCGGGAGAGCGTCGCCCCCGGCACCCGCGCCAACCTGCTGCAGCTGCACCCCGACTTCCCCAACATGTGGGACGCCTGGGACGTCGACCGGTTCTACCGCAACACCGTCACCGACCTGACGGGCGTGGACTCGCTCACCGTCTTCGCGGAGACGGCGGAGAAGGTCTCCGTCCGGGTGGTGCGCTCCTTCGGCTCGTCCACCGCCGTCCAGACGCTCACCCTGCGGGCGGGCGAGCAGCGCCTGGACATCGAGACCCTGGTGGACTGGCACGAGACCGAGAAGTTCCTCAAGGCCGCGTTCCCGCTCGACATCCACACCGAGCGCTACGCCGCCGAGACCCAGTTCGGCCACCTCCACCGCCCCACCCACACCAACACCAGCTGGGACGCCGCCAAGTTCGAGGCCTGCAACCACCGCTTCGTCCACCTCGACGAGCCCGGCTGGGGCGTCGCCCTGGTCACCGCCTCCACCTACGGCCACGACGTCACCCGCACCGTGCGCGACACCGACGGCGGCACCACCACGACGGTCCGCTTCTCGCTGCTGCGCGCCCCGCGCTTCCCCGACCCGAAGACCGACCAGGGGCTGCACCGCTTCCGGCACGCCCTCGTCCCGGGCGCGGCGATCGGCGACGCCGTGCGCGAGGGCTACCGGATCGGCCTGCCCGAGCGGCGGATGCGCGGCAGCGTGGAGCGGGTCGCGCCGCTGGTGGCACTGGACAACGATGCCCTCGTGGTGAGCGCCGTCAAGCTCGCCGACGACCGCAGCGGCGACCTGGTCGTCCGCGTCTACGAGGCGGGCGGCGGCCGCGCCCGGGGCCGGCTGACCACCTCCTTCCCGCTGGCCGACGCCGTCCCCTGTGACCTGCTCGAACGGCCCTGGGACGGCACCCGCGGCGAGGTGACGGTGGAGGACGGCGCGGTGCGCCTGGCGCTGCGGCCGTTCGAGCTGGTCACCCTGCGGCTGCGGACCGCCGGCTGAGGCCGGTCCGGGGCTGTTCTACGCTGTGCGGCGCCCCGGCCCTCCCCGGCCGGGGCGCCGACCCCTACCTCCGCTGGAGCCCACCGTGCCGCTCACCCCGCTGTTCGCCGCCGTCGACATCGGCGGCACCAAGATCGCCGGCGCGCTGGTCGACGGCGACGGACGGCTGCGGCACCGGCTCCAGCTGCCCACCCCGGCGACGGCCCCGGGCGCGGCCGTGCTCGCCGTCGTGCACCGGGTGCTGGACCGGCTCGCCGACACGCCCGACTGGGCCGCCGTGACGGCCGTCGGGATCGGCAGCGCCGGCCCGGTCGACCTCGCCGACGGCACCGTCAGCCCGGTCAACATCCCCGGCTGGCGCGGCTTCCCGCTGGTCGCCGAGGTCGCCGCGCACCCGTCGGTGGCCGCCCGCGCGCTGCCCGTCCGCCTCGCCGGGGACGGCGTCGCGATGGCCGCCGCCGAGCACTGGCAGGGCGCCGCCCGGGGCGCCGCCGACGCGCTCTGCCTGGTGGTGTCGACCGGCGTCGGCGCCGGGCTGGTGCTCGACGGCGCGGTGCGGCCGGGCCCCAGCGGCAACGCCGGACACCTCGGCCACATCAGCGTCGACCTGGACGGCGAGCCCTGCCCGTGCGGCTCGCGCGGCTGCCTGGAGGGCCTGGCCAGCGGCACCGCGATCGCCCGCCGCGCGCTCGCCGACGGCTGGCGGCCCCCGGCGGACGACCGGACGGCCCGCGCCGTCGCCGCCTGCGCCGCCGCGGGCGACCCGGTCGCGCTCGCCGCCTTCGACCGCGCCGCCCAGGCCCTGGCCGCCGGCATCGCCGCCACGGCCGCCCTGGTGGACCTCGACCGCGTCGTCGTCGGCGGCGGCGTGGCCACCGCCGGGGAGGTGCTGTTCGCGCCGCTCGCCCGCCACCTGGACCGCTACGCCGCGCTCTCGTACATCCGCGGCCTGGACGTGCGCCGGGCCGAACTCGGCACCGACGCCGGGCTGATCGGCGCGGCCGCGCTCTGCCGCTGAGCGGGCCGCCGCCGCAGAGCGCCCCGGGCGGTGCCGCGTGCCCCTCAGGCCGGGTGCCGCACACCGCTCAGGCCGGGAGCCGCGTGCCCTCAGGCCGGTGTGGGATGCCCGAACAGCAGGTCGTAGCCCTCCGGGAGCTGCTCAATCACCCGGTCGATCAGCTCCCCCGGGACCAGGTCGGCCACCGTGCTGAGCACCGCCCCGATGTCCCACTGCGCCGTCGCCGTGGTCGCCCCGTCGATCCACCCGCCCACGGCCTGGACGAAGCGCTCCGCGGTCAGCGGCTCGGCCGCCGGCTTCGCGTCGCGCAGCAGCGAGGCGTACATCTCGGGCAGCGCGTCGGCGAGTTCGCCCCGCTCGGACCCCACCAGGTGCTCGCCGAGCAGAACGAGGACGACCCGGGCGGCGTGGTCCGCCTCCGCCTCGCCCCGGTACTCGCCGCGCTCCACGACGCGGGCGAGGAAGTCCTCCCAGGAGATGGTCATCGCGTCCTCCTTACGGTGGGCGGGATCCGGCAGGACCGACGGCGCTCCGCGCCCGGGCCAGGGAGGTGGCGTCGCAGCCCGCGACCACCGTGGGGCGTACCGGTGCCCGTGCTGCTCAGCGTAGCGCGGCCCGGACGCTCGGCGCGGCCCTCAGCCCGCCGAGGCCCGGCACCGCCGGCGCGGCCGGCGCGAGGAGGCGGTCCCGCCGACGGCCCCGGGTGCCACCCGCTGCGCCGGCGTCGTCGCCGTCGCGGTGGCCAGGGCGCCGTCGGCACGCGCCGCGTCCGGCATAAACGCCGAGAGAAAGCGCCGCTCGTTCGGGCTCAGGGTGCGCGAGCGGCCGGATTCGCGGTCCCGGGCGACCACGACGGTCCGCGCCCGCATAAAGGTGAGCGGGTCCCGGCAGACATTCACCTCGACATGCGCGGAACTCCGCCCGAGCCGTTCCACGGTGAGCCGCACCGACAATGGCTCGGGCCGGTGGTGCAACTGCTCAAGATAATCGATCTCGTGCCGCGCGATAATGAATCCGGACGGGAACAGGGATTCCCGGACGGCGGTCGCGTGGTGGCAGAACAGGTCGTAAATCCCCTCCTGGATGTAGCCGACCAGCCGGGCGTTGTTGATGTGCCCGTTCTCGTCGACGTCGCTCCACCGGGTGGGGCAGGCCAGCACGTGCGCGCCCGGCTGCGCCGCGCTCACTGCTGCGTCAGCCCGGCGCCGGCAGTGGCGGGGAGCAGCGCACGCTGCAACCTGGCGTAGTAGGCGGAGTGTTCGGCCGCCATCCGGGCCGCGGTCCACCCCTCTTCGGCGGCCTCCGCGGCCGCCTGGACGACCAGGCTGTCGAGCACCGCGTCGACCGAGCGGCACAGGTCGGCGACGGCCGCGAGGCGCTCGGTCACGTCCGCCCCGCTCGCCGCATTCCGGGACGGGAACGCGGCCAGCGAGTCCACCGCGAGCTGCAGATCGTCCAGTGCGTCCGGCCGGTTTTCCGTAGGGAAATTCCGCATGTTTTTCTCCAGGACTCAATCGGCCTTTACGGCCCGGTAGCTAGCGTTCGAATACACCGGATCGGTGTCGACCCCCCGACGCCTTCGACGCTATCCCAGTCGACGGGGCTCGGCAGATCGTTTTCGGACCGCGACGGGAAACTGACTTCCATCGGAGTAGTTTGCCGGGGTACACAATATGCCCCGTCAGCCGAACGCTGTCCGCAATTCGAGTGGTATCGCCGACTCGACGCCCAAGATCGACTTCCCGGCGTCACGGATCTGCTAGTGGACCGCCCCGCCACCCCGGCCCGCGGGACATGTCGCCCCGCCCGTCAGCCCCGCCCATCAGCCCCGCCCGGAGACCAGGTCCGCGATCCGGGCGATCGGCGAGGTGGTGGCACGTCCGGCCGCCTCCTGCCGGTCAGCCGCGTGGTAGGCGGCGTACATCGCGTGCACCCCCAGCCAGCGCAGCGGCTCCGGCTCCCAGCGCCGCACCGTGTGCCCCACCCAGGGCAGCCGGGTCAGCTCGGTGTCCCGCTCCAAAACCAGGTCGCACAGCGTCCGCCCGGCCAGGTTGGCCGTCGTCACCCCGCTGCCGACGTACCCGCCCGCCCAGCCGAGCCCGGTCAGCCGGTCCAGCTCCACGGTGGCGCACCAGTCCCGGGGGACGCCGAGCACACCCGCCCACGCGTGGTCGATCCGGGCCTGCGCGGCGGCCGGGAAGAAGCGGTCCAGGACGGCGCGGAGCTGGCGCACCGTCTCCACCTGGGTGCTGCCGTCCGAGTCCGTCCGCGAGCCGAACCGGTACGGCACGCCCCGCCCGCCCAGCGCGATCCGGTCGTCGGCGGTGCGCTGCGCGTACATGTAGGCGTGCGCGAAGTCGCCCAGCACCTCACGCCCCTGCCAGCCCGCGTCGGCCCAGAAGTCGGCGGGCAGCGGCTCGGTGGCGACCATCGCGGAGTTCATCGGCAGCCAGGTGCGCCGCTCGCCGCGCAGACCGGCCGTGAACCCCTCCGTGGCGCGCAGCACGCGGTCGGCACTGACGGTGCCGTACGGGGTGACGGCGCGCGGCCCGCGGTGGGCGCTGCCGGGGAGGATCGCGGTGACCGCCGTGCCCTCGTACACCTCGACTCCGAGGCCGCGCACCGTCCGGGCCAGGCCGCGTACGAGCTTCGCGGGCTGGATGCGGGCGCCGTACGGACTCCAGGAGCCGCCGAGGGTGCCCGCGACGTTGACGCGGTCGCCCGCCTCCTTGGCGCCCAGCAGCTCGACACGGTCCGCGCCGTACGCGCGCTCACTCTCGACGAAGGCCCGCAGGCGCTCCAACTGCGGCTTGCTGCGGGCGACTTCGAGCACACCCCCGCGCACGATGTCCGCCTCGATGCCCTCCTGGTCCGCCACGTCGACGACCTCGCCGACGGAGTCGTCCATCACCCGCTGCATCGCCGCCGCCCGCTGCTGCCCGTACCGCTTGGCGAACGCGCCGCGGCCCGCGAAACCGTTGTACAGCCAACCGCCGTTGCGTCCGGAGGCGCCGTAGCCGCAGAAGCGCTGTTCGAGGACGGCGATCCGCAGCGAGGGATCGGCCTTCTTCAGGTAGTAGGCGGTCCAGAGCCCGGTGTAGCCGCCCCCGACGATGCAGACGTCGACGTCGCGGTCCCCCGGCAGCCCGGGGCCCGCCTCCGGCACCCCACCCGCCGCGAACCAGAACGACACCTCGCCGTTGACCGCCGCCACCGGAACCTCCCACACCGTCGCTGACCTGCCCGGACGCTACCCCGGACCGGTCCGCGCCGACCACCCCTCACACTGCCAGGATCGCCCACCCCGATCAGCCACCCTGTCAGTCCCGCAACAACCCCAGCGCCCGCGTCCAGCTGTACGAACCGGGCACGAAGTCCGCGACCCGCACCCCCATCCGGCGAAGCTTCGCCAAGCTCTCCTCGTACGCCGGGTGCGCCGCCTGCGCGGTGCTCAGACACGGCTGCACCGCCACCGGGATCCCCCAGCCGTACGACTCGCAGAGGATGCCGAGCGCCAGGGTGTCCGAGATGCCCAGGGCCCACTTGTTGATCGTGTTGAACGTCGCCGGGGAGACCACGATCGCGTCCGGGTCCGGCAGCGGCCGCGGCTCCCCCGGCTTGCGCCAGGCGGAACGGATCGGATACCCGGTCCGCGCGGTCACCGCGTCCTGATCGATGAACCCCATCGCCTGCGGAGTCGCCACCACCCCCACGTCCCACCCCTGTTCCTGAGCGGCCGCGATCAGCTCCCCCACCCCACCCGCAACCCCCGCCGCACACACCACCACGTACAGCACCGGCTTCTGCGCCATCCCCGGCACTCCCCTTCTCATCCCCGCCGACCCACCACCAGATCGGCGTGCACCACCTTCCCAAACGGCTCCGCCACCGCACCCCAACGCCCCCGCGTGAGTTCATGGATCAACGACAACCCCCGGTGCCCCTCCTCGTCCGCCCCCGCCACCCGCACCGTCCGGTCGGCGACCTGGACGCTGCGGTCTCGGTCGGCGCCGACCTCCTCGCGACCGACCCTACGCTCGGTTCGGTTCGGGTCGTCGACCAACTCGACGAACTCGCCGAAGTCCTCGGCAGCTACCGTGACTACGGACCCGTGCGGGCGTACCTGGCACGATTCGAAGAAGCGAGCAGAACCCGACTCCTGTTGCTCGCCGACATCATCCCGGAGTCTCGGGGAGGTTCATCGTGAGGCCGGCACCCACCGACACCAAAGCCTGGAACGCCTACCTCGCCGAGGGCAACGCCAAGCAGGCCCGCAAGCGCGTCTCGGCGGACGTCATCCTGCGCGACGCACACGACCGGATCCTCACCGTCAACCCGACCTACAAGGACGGCTGGGACCTGCCCGGCGGCATGGCGGAGGCCAACGAGTCGCCCGACCAGGCCGCCCTCCGCGAGCTGCGCGAGGAACTGGGCCTCACCCTCACGCTCCACCGCCTGCTCGTCGTGGACTGGGTTGCACCGCATGAGCCTTGGGACGACCAGCTCGCCTTCATCTTCGACGCCGGCACCCTCTCCCCCGCCCTCGCCGCCACCGTCCGCCCGCACGACGACGAACTCTCCGAAGCCCTCTTCCTCCCGGCCCCCGAAGCAGCCGCGCGCCTCCGCCCGCGACAGCGCGACCGGCTGTGCGGCGCCCTGCGATCGCTCGCCGACGGCCGGACCCGCTACCTGCGCAACGGAGCAGAGCCATGGCAGGTCTGAACCGCTCCGACCCCGACGAGACCCAGGCGGTCGAGTACCGCGAACTGGGCTACCGCACCGAAGGGTGACAACCATGACCGAGGACGGCCGGATCTTCCGTGAGGCGTGGATCGCCGGGGTGCGCAAGCACTTCCCGGGTGAGCCGAAGCCCGGGTACGTCACGCCCTGGGAGGAGACGCCCGACTGAACGGGCTTCCGCGGCAGCGGTGTTCGGGCAGGTCCGCGACTTCGTCGCGGTCAGCGCGGGCAGCACCGCCAAGCTCAGCCGGAAGCAGAAGGGCCGCTTCGTCGCCACCTGCTGGATCGCCCAGATCCACAAGCACGTCGCCGACCCCAAGCCCGCCCACGTCGCCGACTGGGACGACCTGCCCAAGTGGCAGCAGGAAACGGACGCCGACATCTTCGAGGCCGTCGAGCGCCGGGTCTGAGGTCGTTCGCCGGCCCCGTCCCCGGCCTCGGCCTCGGCCGGGGACGGGGACGGGGACGGCCTGGCGACGAGGCTCAGCCGGGCGGGGGCGACGGCCGGGCGTCGTGGATCTGCCGGAGGTCGTCGAGCAGCCCCGTGAGCCAGACCGCGATGTCGACCGAGTGGAGCGAGACCCGTCCGTCGCCCCGCAGCGCGGCCGCCCCGTCGAGTTCGGCGGCCAGGGCGCCGCGGGCCCGGGAGAGGGCGGGGTGCGCGGACCCCGCCGGCTCGCGGGCGCGCAGGGCCGCCGCCTGGCGGTGGAAGGCCCCCGCCACGTCGTCCGCGTGGCGCATCAGCACCTGTTGCCCGTTCCGGTGGACCGCCGCGGTGCCGGGCGGGACGCGGGCGAGCAGTGGTTCGGCCCCGCGGACGGTGTGCTGGCCGGTGAGGAGCGCCGCCTGCCAGTTCGGCCCGTCCTCGGCCGGGTCGTGCCGTTCGCAGCGGTACTGGGCGTACATCGCCTCGGTGAGCAGGGCGGAGCGGCGGGCCCGGTGCAGGGCCCCGGCCGCCGGGCCCGTGCCGGTCAGCACGGCGACGGTCTCGCGGAGCGCCTCGGCGCTGTCGTCCAGCATCCCGGCGGTGCACCGCCGCAGGTCCTGGCCGCCGCCGCGCGGCCAGGCGCAGAGGCCCGCCAGGATGCCGATCGCCGCGCCCGCGACCACGTTGACCACGCGCGCCTCCGCCAGCTGCCAGTCGGCGGGCGCCAGCTGGGTGAAGACGAGGGCGACCACGACGGTGAACAGTCCCTGGCCCCAGGCCGGCCCGAACGCCGGTCCGGCGGCGAAGGCGATCAGCATCACCGGGGGCAGTGCGAGGGCGTACACCAGGGGACGCTCCCCCACGCCCAGCAGCACCGCGGCGGTGACGGCGGCGCCGGCGAGCGTTCCCACCAGCGCGGGGCGCAGCGTGATCCGGGTGTCGGCGGCGCTGGTGCGCATCAGGGTGAGGGTGGCGAGCAGCACCCAGAAGCCGTGCGAGAGGTCGAGGGATCCTGCCAGCAGCCGGGCCGCGCCGAGGGCGCCCGCGGTGCGCAGCGCGTTCTGGAAGGCGACCGAGCGGGGTGTGAGGTTGGCGCGGAACCGCCGCCACCACAGCAGCGGGGCGGGGTCGTAGGCGTACCAGAACGGGCCCGGCCGCTGGTCGGCGGGCGTGTCGTCGGGGGGCAGGGCGGCGTGGCGGCTCACCCGCACCGCCCGGACGGCGAAGCGGGCGCCCTCGGCGGCGTCCAGGGCGGCGGTGCCGAGCGCCGGGCGGGCGAGGTAGGAGGGTTCCGGGTCGGCCGCCGGGCCGGCGGGTTCCCGGTCGGCGGCCCGGTCCACCGCCCCGTCGGCGTCCCGGTCGCCCTCCCAGGCGGCCGCTCGGGCGGTGTCGAAGGCCGTGAGGTCCCGGTCGACCTGCCCGGTCTCGGGGACGGGTCCGGTCCGGACCACCCCGGCCGCGGCGGCGCGCAGGGTCCGTCCGGTGGTGGCGGTGAGCCGTGCCGCGGCCGGGTCGGGCCTAACTCCGGCGAGCCGCAGGATGCCGAGCACCCGCGGGCCGGTGTAGCGCAGCGCGACCGCGCAGTGGGCGAGGGCCCGGTCGACGGCGCCGGCCGAGGCGGGCCGCTGCATCAGTGGGACGTGTCTGAAGCGCAGCTCGTCCAGGTGTGTGTCGGCCCGCTCGGCGGCCTCGGCGACGGCCCCGACGGGGGTGGCGCGGCCGGCGCAGGCGGCGGCCGCGAGGTCGGCCAGGTCGGCGAGGGCCGAGGCGGCGCGCGACAGCCGGCCCCGGTAGTCCGGTGTCGCCGGCTCGGGCCACATCAGTAGCTCCGCGCCGGCGAGCAGCAGCAGGCCGACCACCACGCCGAGCAGGCGTTGCAGGAGGGTGTCCGGGCTGTAGGGCGGGAAGCACGGGAGGATGTAGAGCAGCTGGAGCCCGTTGGCGAGGCCCACCATCCGGGGGCCGCCGACGGTGCCGAAGGACACCGCGAAGCCGACGCCCACCATGCCCAGGGCCGCCGCCCAGTCGCGTACGGCCAGAAGGGTGCCGAGGCAGACCAGCCCGCAGGCGAACGGCAGCGTCCACAGGATCGTCCGGGCCCGTGCCCGGGCCGCTCCCTCGACCCGGGCGAGGACGCCGAGGGCGACCGCCGCGAAGAGCGCGTAGGTGGCCGACACGGGGCGGTGCAGGCCGTAGCGGAACGTGTAGAACCCCGCGCAGGCGGCCAGGGTGACCCGCACCGCGCGGTGCACGACCGCCGCGTCGGGACGCCCGCCACGCGGCCGGTCCGCCGGCCCTCGCGACCGGTGCATCGCACCTCGCTCCCGTGGGTGTGCCGCCCCGGCGGGCGGAGCCTCGGCCGGGTACGGGCGTGGGACTCCTTCACGGTAGGACGGCACCGGGCCGGACCGCAGCCGGAGCGCCGCCCCGGACCGGCGGCCCCGCCGCTAATTCGTTTGACCCGGGAGCACCGCCACGGTGCACTGTGGCCGGGGCATCGCAGGTCGTGGTGCCGTCACTGGGGGAGGCAGCACAGCGATGGAGATCCGTTCCACGACCGACCGGGACCGCGAGGTCTTCGTCGACACCTTCCACGCCGCGTTCGCGCGCTTCCCGGAGACACCGGCCGGGGAGCGCACCGGGGTGTGGGCGGCGTTGGAGACGGACCGCGCCTGGCTCGCCGTCGCGCCGGACGGGCGGCCCGTCGGAACCGCCGCCGCGTACTCGTTCGAGCTGACCCTGCCCGGTGGGGGCCTCGCCCCGGTCGGCGGGGTCAGCGCGGTGGGTGTCCTGCCGTCGCACCGGCGCCAGGGCGTGCTCACCGCGATGATGCGGCATCAGTTCACGGACGTGCGGGAGCGCGGGGAGTTCCTGTCCGTGCTGTTGGCGTCCGAGGCCACGATCTACGGCCGGTTCGGCTACGGGCCGGCGACCTTCACGCAGCGGCTCACGGTGCCGCGCCACCGGGGTGCGCTTACCGCTCCCCGAGCGGGCGGCACCGGCACCGGCACCGGTGAGGACACCGGCTCGATCGAGGTGCTGCGGCGTGCGGAGTGCGGCGAGATCCTGGAGGCGGTCTACGACCGGTACCGCCGTGCGCAGCCCGGCGCGCTGTCCCGGCCGCCGCACTGGTGGAGCCTGGGCGCGGGGCAGCCTCCGATCGCTCCGGCGCCGCGCTACGTCGCCGTGCACCGTGACGCGGACGGCGTCCCGGACGGGTACGCCTGCTACTCGATCGGGGAACCCGACTCCCTGCTGGTCGACGAGACCATCGCCGCCGACGACACCGTGTACACGGCCCTGGCCGGCTTCCTGCTCAACCACGACCTGGTCTCGGAGGTCGTGTTCAAGCACTCCCCGCCGGAGCACCCGCTGCGCTGGCGGCTGGTGGACCTCAACGCCGGGCAACTCACCAGGCACACCGAATGGCTCTGGGTGCGCATCCTGGACGTCCCGCGTGCGCTGACCGCGCGCGGCTGGTTCTGCGACGGGGAGCTCGTCCTCGACGTCGACGACCCGTTCCTCGGCGAGCGCGGCCGCTACCTGCTGACCGTCCGGGACGGCAAGGCCGACTGCGTCCCGACGGACCGCGAGCCCGACCTCTCCCTGGACGTGCGCGACCTGGGCTCGGTCTACCTCGGTGGTACGGCTCCGAGCACGCTCGTGCGCGCCGGCCACATCCGGGCCCACGGCCCGGACGCGGCCGCCCTCGCCGACGCCCTGTTCCGCGCCGAGCGCCCCCCGCACTGCCTGCACTGGTTCTGACCGGCCCCGCACACCCGTCGGCCCCGCCGGCCGGTACACAGGCGGCGGGGGCGACGGTCCGGTGGCTTCCCGGGTGCCTACGCCTGCAGCCACTCGTCCGGCCCGGGGTCGCGCCCTTCGGCGCGGGCGACCAGGCGGTCGAGGTAGTGGGCCCAGCCTTCGAGGTGCGGGGCGCGGGCGTCCGGGGGCAGGTCACGGTGGACGAGCGTGAGCAGGGTGCCCTCCCCGTCGGGGGTGAGGGTGACCTCGACGACGCTGGCGCCGGGCGGGACGCCCATGTCGCCGCCTTCGAGGCCCCAGGTGAAGACGACCCGGTGGTACGGGTCCAGGGTCAGGAAGGCGCCGGCGGCGTGGTGGTCTGCGTTGACGTTGGTGCGGTACTTCCCGCCGGGGGTGAAGGAGAACTCGCCGTCCCGGCCCATCCAGGAGAGCCACCGCTCCCGGTCGGTGAAGAACGAGAACACCGTCTCCGGACGGGCGGCGATCCGCCGCTCCACCACCACCTGGTCGGTCCTCATCGGGCGCTCCCCCTCGTTCCCCCGGCCCGCTCGGCGGCTCCCGCCGTCCTCGTCGCCGTCCCGTCGGCCTCCGCGGCCTCGGCCGCTTCCGCCAACTCGGCCAGTACGTCCAGCTTCTCGGCCCACATCGACTGCAGGTAGGCGGCCAGCGGCCCGAGTGCTTCCCGGTCGGCCCGGTAGTAGCGCTTGCGGCCCTCCTGGCGCAGCGTGACCAACCCGGCCTCCCGCAGCACCTTCAGGTGCTGGGAGACCGCGCCGAACGTGACGTCGAACCGTTCGGCGATGTCGCCCGCGCACAGCTCGTCCTCCCAGACCAGCCGCAGGATCTCGCGGCGGCGGGGTTCGGCTATCACTTGGACCGCTTCCATGGCCGTCATTTTAGTCGAGGCTTCAGCTTGCGCTCCACGCCCACGTCATTTTAGTCTCGGCTTAAGCAATGAGCCCGGCGCCGACCGGGCCCGGAGCGTCGAGCACCGAGCGCTTGAGCTCCGAGCTCCGAGCTCCGAGCTCCGAGCTCCGACCACTGAAGATCAAGTGCTGAAGATCGAGGACCGAGGACCGACGATGCAGACCGCAATGACCGAGTTCGCCGCCCTGTTCGCCCGCACCGCCCAGGCCGTCCCGGCCGACCGGTTGACCGCCGCCACCCCCTGCGCGCAGTTCACCGTCGCCGACCTGTTCGCCCACCTCGGCGGTGTGCTCTCCGACTCCGAACGCGCGGCCGCCAAGCTGCCCCGCAGCACCGAGCCCGCGTCCGTCGCCGAACCCCGGGCCGTCGCCGCCAGCGCCGAGCGCGCCGCCGCTGCGTGGGTGCGGCCGGACGCGATGACCGGCGAGACGGAGTTCGGCCCCAACACCCTGCCCGCGAGCGCGGCCGCCGCCATCACCCTGCAGGAGTTCGCCCTGCACGGCTGGGACCTGGCCCGCGCCGCCGACCTGCCCTTCCCGGTCGGCGAGGAGGCCGCCACCGTCCTGCTCGGCGTGGTCGAGCAACTCGCCGACCAGGCCCGCACCGGCGGCGTCTACGGCCCGGCCGTCACCGCCCCGGCCGACGCCTCGACCTTCGAGGTCGCGCTCGCCCTCAGCGGCCGCGACCCGGGCTGGACCGCCTGACCCTCCGGCCGACGGCCCCGGGCCCACGGGCCCACGGGCGGCGCGGATCGCGCGAGCAGGGGACGCGCGATCCGCCTGCCCCGCCCGCCCCGAGCCCGCCGCGGCACAAAGGGCGCAAGGGCGCAAGGACACGAGCCCGCAAGGCCGCAAGGCCGCCAGGGAAGCAGTCACGCCGGAACAGCGGCGGTCAGGCGTGGGCGCTGATCTGCCCGCCCGCCGAGAGCACGATGTAGATGCCGTTGGCGTTGACTCCGACGTCCTGCCCGTCGGTCTCCAGCGTGCCGTTCACCGCGTTGTCGAGGCCGAGGATCTCCGCGCGGTACTTCAGCTCGCCGGTCTTGGTGACCTTGGCCGTCCAGTCGCCGGGGAGCTTGAAGGTTCCGGGGCCCTGGTGCCCGCCGCCCATCCAGGCGTGGACCGTGCCGTCCAGCGAGAGCACGATGAACATGTCGTTGGCGTCGAGTCCGGCGTCGGTGTCCTTCGTCTCCAGCGTGGCGAGGACGTCACCGCCGTGGACGATCTTGGCGACGAAGTGCTGGGGGGCGACTTCCCGGATCTCCGCCGTGCTGCCGTCCGGCAGGGTCTGGGTGCGGGCTCCGGGCGCCGGCTTGCCCGGGGGCGCCTGGGTGGTGCTGGGGTGCGCGTCCGGCTTGGCGGCCGTGGTGCCGCCACCGGGCTTGCCGGACGGCGTGGACGCGGGCGACGCCGTGGACGTCGCGGCCGGCGCAGCCGTCGTGGCCGTGGCCGCCGGCGCACTGGCGCCGGGCGTACCGGCCGTGGTTGCGGTCGCGGCCGGTGAAGCCGCGCCCTGGGCACCCGACGTGCTGCTGCAGGCGGTTGCGGCGGGCACCAGCAGCCCGACCGTCAGGACGGCTCCGGCCAGCGTGCGGACGGTGGTCGCGCGACGGGTCGTCGAAAGGGACATGCCGGTTCTCCTGAACGAAGTACGGGTGGGGACGCGAACGTTGCCCGTTCCGGCCGGTGCGGGAAGCACCGGCGCCGCAGCGGGCGTGCACGATCGAAACTAGTCCGAACAGTCGACGGAATGGCGCGTTCCGTGTCACCGGACTGCAACGCCCGTGCAACGCCGCATCGATCACGTGTCACACCGACAGGTCCCGCCCCGGCCGGAGGAGTTGTCGGGCAGAAGCCCAGGTCGCCGACCCCCGACACCCGCCCCGGCGCGGGGGGGGGGCGCCCCCCCCCCCCCCCCCGGGGGGGGGGGCCGGCGCCCGGGGGGGGGGGGCGGGCCGCGGGGGGGGGGGGGGGGGGCGGGGGGGGGGGGGGCCGCGGCCCCCCCCCGCCCCGCCCCCCGCCGGGCGGGGTGGGGGCCCCCCCCCCCGGGCCCCCCCCCCCCCCCCCCCGCCCGGGCGGGCCGGGCCCCCCCCCCGCCCGGCCGGGGGGGGGGCCACGGCCGCGTCAGGTCTGCCGGAGTCAGCCGATGGTGGAGCCGGCGATCGGGGCGGAGAGCTCGACGGTCTCGCCCTTCAGGCCGGCCTTGACGAACTGCCAGGTGAGGCCGCTGATGACGCCCTTGCTCAGCGGGGCCAGCTTGGCGAAGGCCGGCTGGCTGAGGTCGATGTGGGTGGAGTCACAGGAGGGGCACTGGTCCTTCACCGGGACGGTGATGGTCTTTCCCTGATAGGTCACCTTGACCGAAATGCCCTTGCAGACCGGGTCGTTGTTCGGGTTCGCGGTGGTCCACCAGGTGTGCGAGACGGCCACCAGCATCTGCGACGAGGCGTTGATTTGGGTGCCGCAGGCACCGAAGCCCGAGTCGTTGTAGTAGGTGGCCTTGCCGTTCATGGGCTTGTTGATCGGAATGGCGGCACTGGCGGTGCCGGCCGTGAAGGCGATGAGAGCGGCTGCGGCGAGCGGGGCGCCCGCGAGGATCCTGAGGTTCTTGCCGATGGCGCGCATGGTTCGTTCCCTCCGGTTGCAGTGCTGACAGGGCGTGCTGGTCCGACGCCCCGAGTTCAGGCGTGAACATGACAGGAACAAGTCGCCGACGCCGCCCGGCAGTTCGGCGGTCCGGCGCCCGTCCTTGTGAAGGGAACGTATGCGCTCTTCCTCGGCATGGTCCAGACCTCCTTGATGTTGGCATGAACACAAGGCAAGGATCTTTACGAATGCCGCCGAAGGGGCGAAGATGCGTGACCGCGCCGCCACCGGGGGTGTTGACAGGCCGTCATCCGCAGGTATGCCTCGCTGCCCGTGCGCCCGTGCGCCCCTACCCCTGTGCGCCTGTCCGTCCGGCTGCCCGCGTGCCCGCCCGTCCGCCCCGGAGGTCCCCTCACATGCGCACCGCACTCGCCGCCCTGCTCCTCGGCGCCGCCCTGGTCCCGGCCGCCGCCGCGCCGTCAGCCGCCGCCCCCGCCCCCAGCCCCACCGTCGTCGGCTCCGCGCTCCGCGTGGTGAACCAGGGCTACAGCATCCCGGTCGGCGGCGTGACCGACCTCGGTGCACTGCCCGTCCTCGGCAGCCTCGGACTGGACTTCGCCCGGCTCCTCGGCCAGTGACCGATCACATGCCGTAACCGAGCGACCGTCTCCGGCCAGGCGTCGACCCCGGCGCGGGAGCCGCCCGCGCCGGCCCTGGCCATTTCCGCTCCCGCACGTCGGCAACCGCCGCACCCGCACGGCAGGGCCGACCGACCGCGCGCCGGACCGCCGTCCCCCCGCAATCCGCCGCAACGGGACGCAACAGGCCGCAAGGTGGCGCAAGGAACCGCAAGCGGCCGAAACGAAGCAGCAACACCCTTTCCCACCAGGCAAGATGGCGATTGACAGGCAGTCCTGCGCTTCAGCACGATGAGCACCGAGCCCACACGCAGCGAGCCGGAAGGAGGGCCGATGCACACCGTCGTCCGCCCCGTTCCCCGCCGCTGCCCGCGCCGCTGTTGTCGCGGCGCGCTCGCGTCCTGACCGCCCGCCGGGCCGGACCTCCCTCTCCCGGACTCCGTGTCCGGCGCTACCCCCGCACACCCACGCCCCACTCGGGCGCGGCCGCCATCAGTCACTCTCCGTCATCACGCCCCGGAGGCGAACCGCCATGACCACCACCGCAACCACCACCCCCACCGCAACCACCGCAACCACCGAAGCCGCCCCCACCCCCCTCCGCCTCACGCCCGCCGCTGGCCGGATCGGCGCGATCGTGCACGACATACGCCTCGGCGGCGAGCTCCCCACCGAGACCGTCGCCGCCCTGGAAGCCGCGCTGTACGAGCACAAGGTGCTCTTCTTCCGAGGCCAGCAGCACCTGGACGACGCCGAGCAGGAGGCCTTCGCCCGCCTCCTCGGCCACCCGGTCGGCCACCCCACCGTGCCCAGCGCGGACGGCCGCTACATCTTCGAACTGGACGCCACGAAGGGCGTACGCGCCAACAACTGGCACACCGACGTCACCTTCGTCCCGTCGTACCCGAAGGCCTCGATCCTGCGTGCCCTGGAGGTGCCGCCGGCCGGTGGCAGCACCGTGTGGGCCAACACCGCGGCCGCCTACCGGGACCTGCCCGCGCCGCTGAAGACGCTCGCCGAGAGCCTGCGCGCCGTGCACACCAACGACTACGACTACGCCGCCCGGCTCGCGCTGCGCCCGGAGCTGGCGAACAACGCCGAGGTGGCCAAGCTGTTCCGGGAGGTCTTCGTCTCGACCGCCTTCAGGACCGAGCACCCGGTGGTCCGGGTCCACCCGGTGACCGGCGAGAAGACCCTCCTGCTCGGCGCCTTCGCCCAGCGCATCCAGGGCGTCTCGGGTGACGACGGCAAGGCGCTGATCGACCTCTTCCAGCGCTACGTCGAGCGACTGGAGAACACCGTCCGCTGGGACTGGCAGGTCGGCGACGTGGCGATCTGGGACAACCGCGCGACCCAGCACTACGCGGTCGCGGACTACGGCGACGAGCCCCGCCTGGTGCGCCGGATCACCCTGGACGGCGACCTGCCGGTGGGGGTGGACGGCACCCCGAGCCGTCTGCTGGAGCCCGCCGAGCCGCCGCGGGTGCCCGGTCTGGTGCCCGCCGAGGAGCTCGAAGCGGCCAACTGACCGCACCGGCCCCGCGAACACGACAGCCACCGCCCCGCTCCGTACCGACGACGGTCCGGAGCGGGGACCGGCGCTGCGCCACGGGCCGTTCCCCCCTCCTCCGCCCCCTGCCCCCACCCCCTGCCGACTCCCGAAGGACCGCCATGACCGCGCTCACCCGTCCTCCCGCCCCGAGCCGCCGCGCCCTGCTGCGCGCGGGCCTCGCCGGTGCCGGCCTGCTGACGCTCGCGGCCTGCCGGTCCGCCGTCGACGAGGCCTCGAACGCCGCGAACGCGGCCGACACCGTGGACGGTTCGGGCGCTCCTCGCCGGGGCGGCGTGCTCTCCGTCGCCACCGGCATCGACGTCACGCCGAGCCTGCTCTTCGCCCAGAGCGCCAACACCCTGATCCAGCGCCTGGTCTTCAACACCCTCACCAGGTACGACGACCGGCTGCGGCCGCAGCCCGAACTCGCCACCGCCTGGCAGGTCGCCGAGGACGGCAGGAGCGTCACGCTCAAGCTCCGCGAGGACGTCACCTTCCACAGCGGCCGCCGGTTCACCGCCGACGACGTGGTCTTCGCGGTCAAGAACCTCCAGAACCCGGCCCGCTCCGCCCAGTTGCGCTCGACCGCCGCTGCCGTCACCGACTTCCGCAAGGACGGCGACTTCGAGCTGACCCTGGTGTTCGCCCACCCGGTCAGCAACCTCTTCGACCTCTTCGAGTTCATGATCATCCCCGATGCCGGCACCGTCGAGGACGCCGTCGCCGGCACCAGGCTGATCGGCACCGGCCCGTTCGTCCTCACCGACCGCAAGCCGGGCGCCTCGCTCACCCTCGCCCGCAACGACGCGTACTGGAACCGCGGCCGCCCGTACCTGGACGGCGTGGAGATCCGGATCGTCCCGCAGGCCGAGTCCCTGCTGTCCTCGCTCAGGACCGGCCAGACGCACCTGTCGTACAACGTCAGCGGCAAGGACGTCGCCACCCTCCGCACCGACCCGCAGTTCCGGATCACGCAGTACGACACCGGTGCCGGCGCCTACTACATCGGCGCCAACGTCACCGCCGAGCACGTCGGCGACAAGCGGGTGCGCCAGGCCATCGCCTGGGCGGTCGACCGCGACCGCCTCGTCCGGCAGGCCCTCGGCGGCTACGGGACGGTCTCCTCCGTGCCCTGGCCCAAGTCGTCCCCCGCCTACACCGAGGCCGGCGCCACCCACTACCGCCACGACCCGGACAAGGCCCGCGCCCTGCTCAAGGAGGCCGGCCTGGACCGGATCACGCTGCCCTTCGCCCACTCCAGCGAGCCCGGCTCGACCGCGATCGCCCAGATCCTCCAGTACGACCTGCAGCAGGTCGGCATCGACACGGTGCTCCAGCCCACCGACTCGCCCACCATGCAGAAGCAGCTCATCTCCCAGACGATGCCCGCACTCTGGACGCTCAGCCACGGCTTCGCCCAGCTCCACCCGGCCACCCTCGCGGTGAGCGCCTACCCCTTCAACGAGGCCCGCAACAGCTCGCACTTCGCCTCCGCCGCCTACACCGACGTGGTGCAGCAGGCCTGGAACCGCGCCGACAGCGACAGCCCCGAGGCCAAGGCCCTCTACCAGCAGATCACCGACGTGCTCCTGGACGAGGAGTTCGTGATCGACCTCGCCATCGCCGGACTGGTTGAGGTCGCGGGCCGCAAGGCCCGGGGCGCCACGCTCAACAAGTTCGGCTACCTCAACCTCGACGACGCCCACCTGACGGCCTGAGCAGGACGGCCCGGTACCCGACCCATGCGCACCTTCCTCATCAAACGCCTCCCCAGCGGACTGCTGGTCCTGGCCCTCGCCTCCTTCCTGGTCTTCCTCATCCTGCGCCTCATCCCCGGCGACCCGGCAACCACCCTCGCCGGGCCCGACGCCTCGCCCGCGACCGTCGAGGCCGTCCGCTCCCGACTCGGCCTGGACCAGCCGGTCCTCGGCCAGTACGTGAGCTGGCTCGGTCACCTGCTGAGCGGCGATCCGGGGCCGAGCTACGCGATCGGCGGCCAGGTCTCCGACCTGATCGGCAACGGGCTCGGCACCACCGCCCAACTCGCCCTCGGCGCACTGCTGCTGGTGGTGCTGATCGCGCTGCCGCTGGCGCTGGCCGGGGCGACCACCCGCAGCCGCCCGGTCGCTGTCGCGGTCCGGGCGCTCACCACGGCCGCACTCGCCGTGCCGCCCTTCGTCACCGGTGTGGTGCTGGTCCTGGTGTTCGCCGTCTCGCTCGGGCTGCTGCCGCCCGGCGGCCACGAGTCCCTGCTGGACGCACCCGACCTGGCCGTCCAGTACCTGGCGATGCCCGCGCTCTGCCTCGCCCTGCCCAGCGCCGCCGTGCTCGCCCGCCACCTCAAGGACGGCATCGAGCGCGCCCTCGCCGAGGACTACGTCCGCACCGCGACGGCGCTGGGCGTCTCCCGCCGCCGGATCGTGTGGCGGCACGCGCTGCCCAACGCGCTGCCCTCCACCGTCACCGTCCTGGGCCTGCAGATCGGCCACCTTGTCGCCGGGGCCGTCCTGGTGGAACGGATCTTCGCCTGGCCGGGACTCGGCCGGCTGATCGAGCAGGGAGTCGCCCGCCGGGACTACCCGGTGGTGCAGGACCTGCTGTTGCTCGTGGTGGCGGTCTACGTCGCCGTCCAGCTGCTCACCGACCTCGCGTACGCCTGGCTCGACCCCCGGATCCGCTGGGAGTGACCCGATGACCACCGCCACCACCACGACCGCTTCCCCCGCGACCGCTTCCCCCACGACGAAGCACCGTCACCTCTCCGCCCTGCTCACCGGGCGCGGCCTGACCGGCCTCGTCCTGGTGGGCGTGGTCGCCCTCGCCGGCCTGCTCGCACCGCTGCTCACCGGTTCCGACCCGAACGCCCAGAGCGCGCTCGCCCTGGCCGGCCCGAGCACCGCCCACCCCTTCGGCACCGACGACCTCGGCCGCGACCTCTACAGCCGGGTGCTGCACGGCATCGGCACCGACCTCGCACTGATCGTCACCGCCGTCCCGGCCGGCGCGCTGCTCGGCTGCTCGGCGGCGCTGCTCGCGGCCACCTCCAGGTGGGCGGACCTCGCCGTCCAGCGCGCCTTCGACCTGCTGCTCGCCTTCCCCGGGCTGATCCTCGCCCTCGCCGTGACCGCCGTCCTCGGCCCCGGCCGCTGGCCGGTGGTGATCGTCATCGCCCTGGCCGAAGTACCGGGCTTCGGAAGGCAGTTGCGCGCAGGCATCCTGGTCCAGCGGGAACGCGAGTACGCCGTGGCGGCCCGCGTCTCAGGCGCCTCCCGCAGCCGGGTGCTGCTGCGGCACGTGCTGCCCAACGCCGTCGACCCGCTGGTCGTGCAGACCGCCGTCGCGCTCTCGCTCGGCGTGTTCATCGAGGGCGCCATGAGCTTCCTCGGCCTCGGGGTCCGCCCGCCGGAGCCCACCCTCGGCAGCATCCTCGGCCAGTCCGTCGGCTACCTCGCCACCGACCCGACCTTCGCGGCCGCCCCACTGGCCGCCACCACCGCGCTGGTGCTCGGCTTCACGCTGATCGCCGAGGCCCTGAACCGGGGGATCCGCCGATGACCACCGTGCCCGACGTGCTGCACGTCAGCGGCCTCACCGTACGGTTCGACCACACCACCGCCGTGGACGGCGTCGACTTCCGGCTCGCGGCGGGCGACACCCTCGGCATCGTCGGCGAGTCCGGCTCCGGCAAGTCCACCACCGCCCTCGCCCTGCTGCGGATGCTGCCGCCGGGCGGCCGGATCACCGCCGGTTCCGTCGAACTCGCCGGACAGGACCTCGGCGCCCTCCCCGAGGAGGCGCTGCGCACCCTGCGCGGGCGCCGGATCGCCATGGTCTTCCAGGACCCGATGTCCTCGCTCAACCCCGTCCTCACCGTCGGCAGGCAGCTGGACGAGGCGCTGCGGGCGCACGGCGAGCGTCGACCGAAGGTCGAACGCACCGCCCGGGCAGTCGAGTTGCTCGATCTGGTCGGCATCCCGGACGCCGCCGGGCGGCTGCGCGACCACCCGCACCGGTTCTCCGGCGGCCAGCGCCAGCGGATCATGATCGCCCTCGCGCTCGCCCACGACGCCGAGGTGCTGGTCGCCGACGAGCCGACGACCGCCCTCGACCCGACCGTCCAGCGGCAGATCCTCGACCTGCTCACCCGGCTCAACCAGGAGAAGGGCACCGCGCTGGTGGTGATCAGCCACGACCTCGGTGTGATCGCCCGGACCTGCCGCCGGCTCCTGGTCATGCGCCACGGCCGGGTGGTCGAGCAGGGCTCCACGGCCCGGCTCCTCAGCGAACCCCGGCACCCGTACACCCGCGAACTCCTGGCCGCCGTCCCGCGCCTGGACGAGCCCTCCCGGGCCGCCGCCAACAGCACGCCGGGTTCCCGGCCCCTGCTGACCGTCCGGGGCCTGACCAAGAGCTACGGCTCCCGGCGTCGCCCCGCCGCCGCCCTGCGGGGCGTCGACCTGGACCTCTACCCCGGTGAGACGCTCGGCCTGGTCGGCGAGTCCGGCTCCGGCAAGTCCACCCTCGCCCGGGCGCTGGTCCGGGCCCACGCGCCCTCGGCCGGCAGCATCCGCTTCCGCGGCCAGGACCCCGGCCCGCGGCCGCACCGTGAGGTCCAACTGGTCTTCCAGGACCCGTACTCCTCGCTCAACCCCCGGATGACCGCCGGGCAGATCATCGCCGAGCCGCTGATCGCCCACGGCCTCGGCGACCGCGACCGGCGCGCCGAGCGGGTCGCCGAGTTGCTGACCCAGGTCGGACTGGACCCGGCCGCGGCCGACCGCCACCCGCGCGCCTTCTCCGGCGGCCAGCGCCAACGCATCGGCATCGCCCGGGCGTTGGCTCCCGAACCGAGCGTCCTGATCTGCGACGAGCCGGTGTCCGCGCTCGACGTCTCGGTCCAGGCCCAGGTGATCGACCTGCTCGCCCGGCTCCAGCGCGAACTCGGTCTGGCCGTCCTCTTCATCGCCCACGACCTGGCCGTGGTCCGCCGGGTCAGCCACCGGATCGCCGTGATGCACCGCGGCCGGATCGTCGAGACCGGCCAGGCCGACCGCGTCGTCACCGCGCCCGAACACCCCTACACCGCCGAGCTCCTGGCCGCCGTCCCGCGGCTGGAGCCGGCCCGAGCCACCACCCGGAGCACCGCATGACCGGCACGCCGCCCGAAGCGAACCCGCACCGCCGCGACCCCTACGCCGACTTCCCCGGAACCGTCGGCCGCACCTTCCGCGAGTCCACCCCCGCCTGGCCCCGGCGGGTCCGCCCGCGCGAGGGCGCCCCCAACATCGTCGTCGTCCTGATCGACGACATGGGCTACAGCGACATCGGACCGTTCGGCGCCGAGATCCCCACCCCGAACCTGGACCGCCTCGCCGCCACCGGCGTCAAACTCGCCAACTACCACACCATGCCGCTCTGCTCGCCCGCCCGGGCGGCCCTGCTCACCGGCCTCAACCCGCACCGCGTCGGCTACTCCTTCGTCGCCAACGCCGACCCGGGGTTCCCCGGTTACGGCATGGAGGTCGCCGGGGACATCCCCACCCTGGCCGAGCTGCTGCACGACGCCGGCTACGCCACCTACGCGGTCGGCAAGTGGCACCTCACCCGCGACTCGGCCTCCAACGCGGCCGACGACCGCGCCAACTGGCCCCTGCAGAAGGGCTTCGACCAGTACTACGGCGTCCTGGAGGGCCTGACCAGCCTCTTCCACCCGCACCAACTCGTCCGCGACAACACCCCGTTGGACATCGACGAGTTCCCCGACGGCTACTACTACACCGACGACCTCACCGACCAGGCCGTCAAGATGGTCAAGTCGCTGCGCGCCCACGACGCCGACAAGCCCTTCTTCCTCTACCTCGCCCACAACGCCGTGCACGGCCCGCTCCAGGCCAAGCCCGCGGACCTCGCCCGCCACCGGGGCCGCTACGACGGCGGCTGGGACGAACTGCGCCGCAGCCGCTTCGCCCGCCAGCTCGCCGCCGGTCACTTCCCGCCCGGCACCGAACTACCCGAGCGCAACTCCGAGGCCGGGTACGAAGTCGGCGCCTGGGACGAACTCACCGACGTCCAGCAGAAGTTGTACGCCCGCTACATGGAGGTGTACGCGGCGATGGTCGACAACGTCGACCAGAACCTCGGCCGGCTCACCGACACCCTGGCCGCCCTCGGAGAACTCGACAACACCGTCATCGTGTTCACCAGCGACAACGGCGGCACCGGCGAGGGCGGCGCCGAGGGCACCCGCAGCTACTTCAGCCGCTTCGTCCACCACCCGAACCTCCCGGACGACTGGAACCCCGACGTCCGGCGCGAGATCGACCTCATCGGCGGCCCGCAGAGCCTGGTCCACTACCCGCGCGGCTGGGGGATGGCCTCCAACACCCCCTTCCGCCTCTACAAGGGCCAGACCTACGCCGGCGGCGTCCGCGTCCCCTTCGTCCTGTCCTGGCCGGCCGGACTGCCGCGCGCCGAGGGCGACGACGGCGTCCGCGCCCAGTACCAGTACGTCACCGACATCCTCCCCACCCTCCTCGAACTCGCGGGCGTGCAGAGGCCGTCGGAACGCCGGGACCGCCCCGTCCAGGAACTCGACGGCATCAGCTTCGCCACCGTCCTGCGCGACGGCGCGGCGCCCGGCACCCACCCCGAGCAGTACTGCGAGATGACCGGCAACCGCAGCTACTACCGCGACGGCTGGAAGCTGGTCACCCTGCACCGCCCCGGCGCGGAGTACGACGACGGCGAATGGGCGCTGTACGACCTCCGGACCGACCCCACCGAGATCCACGACGTCGCCGCCGACCACCCCGGCCTGGTCAAGGAGCTGTCCGCCGCCTGGGAGGCCGCCGCCTGGCGCAACGGCGTCTTCCCGCTCGCCGACGGCAGCGGCGCCCTCGCCCTGCGCGGCCCCGGGGCGGACCGCCTGCGCCGACCGGTCACCCTGCTGCCCGGCACCCCCGAGCTGGAGCGCTACCGCTCCTCCCGGCTGATCTCCTTCCGCTCCTTCACCGTCGAGGTCGCCCTCGACGGCTACCGGACGGGCGACCAGGGCGTCCTGGTGTCGCACGGCGACCAGGGCGGGGGCTACAGCCTGTACGTCGAGGACGGCCGGCTGCGCCTCGCCTACAACCAGTACGGCGACCTGCTGGAGGCCGACGGCGGACCCCTGCCGGACGGCACCCGGCTGGTCACCCTGGAGGCCACCGCGGTCGCCGACCTCAGGTGGGAGTTCCGCCTGCTCGTGGACGGCACCGAGGGCGGCCGGCTCGGCCCGGTCCACCAGCTGATCGGCATGGCGCCGTTCCAGGGCATCAGCGTCGGGATCGACCGCAAGTCGCCGGTGTCCTGGCCGGTCCACGAGCGCCACCGCTCCTTCCGCTACACCGGTGCGCTGCACGCCGTCACCTACCTGCCCGGCGAGCCGGCACCGTACGACCCGGAGACCGTCGCCCGGGCACTGCGCGAGGCGGCGGCCGCCTTCGAGTAGCGCACGCGTCCACGCACTCCGGCCGCAGTCCCCGTTCGCCCCCGGAGATCCCCCCGGCCGGGTTACCCTCGTGCCGCGCGGCGACGACCCCGCGCGACCGACCGAGGGGGGAACGGGTGATCGGGGACCTGCTGCCGGACGTCGTGGTGACCGAGGTGGCGTACGACGACCCCCCGGAGGCCCGGCTGGAGCCGGAGGAGGCGGCGGCCGTCGCCAACGCCGTCGACAAGCGGCGCCGCGAGTTCACCACCGTCCGGCACTGCGCCCGGACCGCCCTCGCCCGGCTCGGTGTCCCCTACCGCCCGCTCGTCCCGGGCCTGCGCGGCGCGCCGAGCTGGCCGGACGGCGTGATCGGCAGCCTCACCCACTGCGACGGCTTCCGGGCGGCTGCCGTGGCCCGGGCCGGCGCCCTCGCTTCCGTCGGCATCGACGCCGAACCCGCACTGCCACTGCCGGAGGGCGTCCTGGACGTCGTCGCACTACCCGTCGAGCAGAAGCGGCTCGCCGACCTGGCCGCCACCGACCCGGGCACCCCGTGGGAACGCCTGCTGTTCAGCGCCAAGGAGTCGGTGTACAAGGCGTGGTTCCCGCTGACCGGGCTCTTCCTGGAGTTCAGCGAGGCCGAACTGGACCTCTCCCCGGACGGCACCTTCACCGCCCGCCTGCTGGTCCCGGGCCCGGTGGTCGGCGGGCGCCGGCTGCCGGGATTCGACGGCCGCTGGACCGTCCGGGACGGCCTGCTCGCCACCGCCATCGCCGTGGACCCGGCGCAGTAGCAGGAGCGGCAGCGACCGCAGCCTCGTCCGGAGCAACGGCGGTCGTCGCGGCGGCCGCCGATCATCGCACCCGCCGTTCACCACCCGGGCCTATCCTCGACCCCGTGACGGTGACCTACGTGATCGACGGCAGCAGGATCGGCTCCCTGGAGGACTTCTGGGACGTCGTCGGGCAGGAGATCGGCGTGGACGGCTACTTCGGCCGCAACCTCGACGCCTTCGCCGACTGCCTGCGCGGCGGCTTCGGCACGCCCGAGGACGGCGACTGGCTCATCGAGTGGCGCGACCACGAGGCCTCCCGCCGCAGGCTCGGGTACCCGGAGACGGTCCGCCAGCTGGAGCTGCGGCTGGGCCGTTGCCACCCCACCAACCGCGAGTGGGTCGGCACCGAGCTGGCCGCCGCCCGGGCGGGCGAGGGGCCGACGGTCTTCGACTGGCTGGTGCGGATCATCGAGGAGGAGCACCCGGGCGGCCTCCGGCTGGTGTAGCGCGCCCAAGGGCCGACGCGGCCGGCCTGGCGCCGCACGCCCGAAGGCCGACGCGACCCGCCTGGCGCCGCGCTCCCGAAGGCCGGCCGGTCCGGGCCCCGGGCCTACAGCACGTCCGAGAGCCGGACGAAGCGCCGTCCCGCCGCCAGCATCCCCGGCAGCGCCGCCGCCACCCCGGGCGCGGTCCCGCCGCCCGGGTGGTTCATGTGGCCGATCACGATCGCGCCCGGCCCGGCCGACCCGACCTCCTGCCGCACCTGGGCGGCGCTGAGCGTCGCGCCGCCGTCCCCGTTCACGGTGAAGCCGGCCACCCGTTGGCCCAGGTCGGCGACCACCCGGGTGGCGACGTCGTCGTAGTGCGCGGTGCCGGAGCGGAAGAAGCGGGGCGGGTGCCCGAGCAGCCCGGTGAGTTTGCGCGCGTTGCCCGCGACCTCGTCGTAGACCTCGCCGACGTCGCCGGTGCCGGCGATCCCGTAGGCGGAGCGGCCGGTGACCGAGAGGGGGCGGTGGACGGTGCCGTGGTTGCCGATCTCGAACAGCGGGTCGGCGGCGAGCTGCTCGAACTCGTCCGGGTTGGCGTCGATCCAGCGGGCGTTCAGGAAGAGCGTGGCCGGGACGGCGTTCGCCCGCAGGAAGTCGATCAGGTCGGCGTCGTAGCCGTTGCCACCGGGGCCGCCGCAGGCGTCGAAGGTGAGGGCCGTCGCGCGCTCGCCGTCGGGCAGCTCGGTGATCACCCCGGCGACCTCCAGGCCCCAGTCCGTCGGGGCCACGGCGGCGTACCGGTCCACCGTCTCCGCCCGGGTCGGTTCCTTCACCGGAGCCGGGGTGGGCGCGGGAGTCGCCGCGGCGTCGGCCGTCGCGGTGGCCGTGGCGGTCTCGGCGGGCACGGCGGTCGCCGGATCCTGGGTCGGTGCGGCGCTCGCCGCCGAGGATATGCCGCCCACCGTGGCGTCCGCCGCCCCCGGAGCGGAGACTGACGACGGGGCCGCCCCGGCGTGCGAGGTCGGCGCCGGCCTGGCCCGGCACCCCGTCAGTACGCCTCCGGCCACTACCACGAGCAGCGTCCGCCGACTCAGCGCCACGCCAGCCTCCCTGTCCATTCCATCCGGATATCCACCGATTACATGACTATGAACCGACCATTCGTCACTCCCCGCAACTCGCCCCCGGCCCCCGCCCGCCCCCTCTTCACCGACCCGCCCCGCCCCCGTGGGCCCCGACTCACCCCGGAATCACCCCCGGTTCACTCACCCGGGTAGGCACGCGAGCGACCCGACCCGACCCGACCCGGAGACCTCGATGCCGACCGAACCCAGCACACCCCGCCCCGCCCGCCGGGACCTGCTCCGCACCGGCCTGGCCACCGGCGCCGCCACCGCCCTCGGCCTCGCCGCCACGACCGGCGAGGCCACCGCCGCCCCGGCCGCGCCCGCCGCCACACCCCCCGATCGCACCCTCACCCTCACCGGCCATCTCCCCACCGGCGCCCCCGACTTCGTCTACCTCCCGGTCGAAGTCCCCGAGGGCGTCCGGGAGATCGCCGTCTCGTACGGCTACGACAAGCCCCCGGTCCCGGCCGGCACCCCCGGCAACTCCTGCGACATCGGCATCTTCGACGAACGCGGCACCGACCTCGGCGGCCCCGGCTTCCGCGGCTGGTCCGGCGGCTTCCGCACCGAGTTCAGCCTCTCCTGCTCCGCCGCGACCCCCGGCTACCTCCCCGGCCCGATCGGCCCCGGCACCTGGCACGTCGTCCTCGGCCCGTACCAGGTCGCCCCGCAGGGCCTGGACTACCACGTCGAGGTCACCCTCAGGTTCGGCGCGCCCGGCCCGCAGTTCACCCCGCACTACCCGGCCGAGCGGGCCCGCGGCCGCGGCCGCGCCTGGTACCGGGGCGACTGCCACCTGCACACCGTCCACTCCGACGGACGGCGCCTCCCCGAGGAGGTCGCGGCCGGGGCGCGCGCGGCCGGCCTGGACTTCATCGTCTCCACCGACCACAACACCAGCTCCTCGCACGCCGTATGGGGCCCGCTGGCCGGCCCGGACCTGCTGATCGTCCCGGGCGAGGAGATCACCACCCGCAACGGCCACTGGCTGGCCCTCGGCCTGGAGGCCGGCCAGTTCGTCGACTGGCGCTACCGCTCGCGCGACGAGGAGTTCCCGCGCTTCGTCCGCCAGGTCCACCGCTCCGGCGGCCTGGTGGTGCCCGCGCACCCGTACTGCCCGTACGTCGCCTGCCAGTGGAAGTTCGGCTACGAGCAGGCCGACGCCGTCGAGGTGTGGAACGGCCCCTGGACGTACGACGACGAGTCCGCGGTGGACACCTGGGACGGCCGGCTCGCCGTCGCCCTGCGCGAGGGCCGCTCCTGGCTGCCCGCCCTGGGCAACAGCGACGCGCACAGCGAGCCGCAGGTGATCGGCTCCCCGCACAACGTGGTGCTCGCGGAGGACCTCACCCGGGACGCCGTCCTCGACGGGCTGCGCGACGGCCGCAGCTGGATCGCCGAATCCGGCGCCGTCCGGCTGGAGTTCACCGTGACCGGGCACGGCCGGCAGGCGGGCATCGGCGAGGAGCTGACCGTCCCGGCCGACGCGCCCGTGGACGTCACGCTCACCGTCTCCGGGGTGCCCGGCGGGACGGTCCGGCTGATCACCGACGAGGGGCAGATGCACCAGGAGTCGCTGCCGGCCGGCGGCTCCGGCACGGTGGTGTGGCGCACCACGGCCTCGCTCGCCGCGTACGTCCGGGCCGAGGTGCGCCACCCGAAGCCGGACGGCACCCCGGGCAAGGGCAACGCGATGGGCCCGGACCTGCCGTGGGGCCCGATGGCGGCGCTCACCAACCCGATCATCCTGCGCGCAGAGGGGAACTAGAACGGACACCGGGCGGTCACCGAGCGCTCACCGGGCGGTCACCGAGCGACCGCGGCCACCCGTCCGTAGGCCGGGTGGGGGACGACTCGGGGCACCCGTTTGGACTAGGTTGATCCCCGAGACGCATCAGTCGTAGGGACGAGGCGGTCGGCTGTCCGGATATGTGCCGACCAGCCCCTTCGCACTCCGACCGCCTCGCCCCGGCTACCCGACCGTCCCCGGCCCGCGAAGGGATCAGCAGCTGTGAACCGTACGACCGTAGGTGGGCCGGAGCTCGGGGGCGGCCGGGGCGCCGGGGGCGTCCTGGTCCTCGTCGACCCGTCCGGGGCCGGGAACAGCCCGGTCGCGGAGCTGCTCGCACAGGAGCTGCACCCGAGCGTCCACCTGCGGACGGACGACTTCCTGCGGGTCATCCGCAGCGGCCGGCTCCCGCCCCACCTGCCGGAGGCCGGCCGCCAGAACGCCACCGCCCTGGCCGCCGCCGCGCAGGCCGCCTTCGCGTACGCGACCCGCGGCTACCAGGTCGTCGTGGAGTCCCCGGCCGTCCCGGCCGGGCTGGACACCTTCCGCCGCGAGAGCCGCGCCACCGGCTCCGCCCTGCACTACGTCGTCCTCCACGAGGGACCGGCCGGGGACGGCGGCTCGCACACCCTCGACACCGCCGACCTCACCCACGAGACCGTCGCCAAGTCCGTCCTCACCGCCCTCACCCGCTGCACCCACCTCCTCGGCTGGTAGCGGGCCCCGCCGAAGCCGCCGAGGGCTACGCCCCCACCACGCCGTCGATCGCCTCGCGCAGGAAGTCGGCGTGCCCGTTGTGCCGGGCGTACTCGTGGATCAGGTGCAGCATCACCAGCCGCAGTGACACCTCGGTGTCCCACCGGGGCTGGAAGCCGGTGACGTCGAGGTTCTCGGCGGCGAGCTCGATCCGGCGGGAGTGCTCGACCTCGGTCCGCCAGGCGGTGAAGGCCTCGGCCCGGGTGGCGCCGGTGGCGTCGTACGCGGCCTGGTAGTCGCCCTCGGCGGACCAGACCAGCGGGACGTCCTCGCCGTCGATCACCCGGCGGAACCAGGTGCGCTCGACCTCGGCCATGTGCCGCACCAGCCCGAGCAGGGTCAGGGTGGACGGCGGGCTGGCGCGCTGCCGCAGCTGCTCGTCGCTCAGGCCCTCGCACTTCAGGGCGAGGGTCGCCCGGTGGAAGTCCAGGAAGCCGCGCAGCATCTCGCGTTCGCCGCCGGTCAGCGGCGGTGCGGGGCGTTCGTCGGGGACGTTCACGGTGTCGTTCTCCTCAGGTCCGGTCGGGATCTCGTCAAGGCCGCGGAGCCGTGGCCGCAGGGCCGAGACCCGGGGCCGAGGGATCAAGGCCCCGGCGTCGAGGCCGCAGGAATCCTCGCGGACTGTAGCGAACCCGCCGCCCCGCCCGGCATTAATTTTTTTCCGCCGCCTGTCACATCCGGCCGCCCTGCGGTGTCTTCATGCCCGAACGAGCCACCACACAGGGAGGAAACCCCATGGCACTCCGTCTGCCGAAGGCCCAGCTGCCCGCCGAACTCGGCGAGACCATGGTCAAGGCGTTCGGCGCCGTCTTCGAGCCCACCGAGGTCCTCTGGCACAACCCGGAGGTCGCCGTCTCGAACCAGGAGTTCGCGGGGCGGATCGCAGCCTGGCACGCGCTCGACGAGAGCCTCAAGTCCTTCGCCCACATGGCCGTGGCCTCGCTGGTCGGCTGCAGCTGGTGCCTGGACATCAACTACTTCCAGGCGCAGAACCAGGGCCTGGACCTCGCCAAGGCGAGCCGGGTGCCGGACTGGCGGGCCTCGGACGTGTTCACCCCGCTGGAGCGGGACGTGATGGCGTACGCCGAGGCGATGTCCGTCACGCCGCCCACCGTCACCGACGAGCAGTACGGGGATCTGCTCGACGTCCTCGGCCCGGCGGCGATGGTCGAACTCACCGCCTACGTCGCCTTCGTCAACATGGCCGCCCGGAGCAACATCGCCAACGGCGTCTCCTCGCAGGGCTTCTCCGACTCCTGCGCGGTCCCGCTCGCCGGGCGCCCCGCCACCGGAGGGCGCCCGGCATGACCGGGGCCCCGACCGGCGATCCGTTCGTCACCCACCGCAGACCCGGCTCGACCGGCCGACGGCCCTCAGCCGCTGACCACCCCGCGGCAACCGGCCCCGCCCGGTAGCCGCCCCCGGTCGCGCGGCGGTGTTCCGAGCCCCCTCGCAACACCGCCGCGCCCCTTTCCCACCGGACACACCCGTCCATCACGTACCGTGTTCGGGCAACCACCGGTTTGGGTACGTACCTCGGCGCGTCCGACGGCCGGGCGCCCACCGAGCAGGAGACCCAGCGGCCCATGGACCACAACCGCATCCCCCCGACCGTACGGCAGACCTACGGCGCCGGCGATCTGTCCAAAGCAGCCAGCTTCGCAGGAGGGTTCATCAACTTCGGCGACTGGCACGGCATCGACCTCACCGCCCTCACCCCCGAGGACCGGGTGCACAGTCAGGAGCAGCTCTACCGGCGGGTGTTGCGGGCCCTGCCCGAGCCGCACGAACGGCTGCGCCTGGCGGAGGTCGGCTGCGGTCGCGGCCTGGGCGCGGCCCTCGCCCTGCGCGAGTTCCGCTTCGCGGCCGTCACCGGCGTCGACATCCACCCCGACCAGGTCGAACGCGCCCGCGCCGTCAACGCCAAGGCGCTGGCCACCTACCCCGACCGGCTCGGCTACACCATCGGCGCGGCCGACGAACTCCCCTTCGCCGACGCCTCCCTGGACGGCCTGTACTCCGTCGAGGCCGCCCAGCACTTCCGCGAACTGACCGGCTTCGCCCACGAGGCCGCCCGCGTCCTCCGCCCCGGCGGCCGGCTCGCCGTCACCACCTTCTTCGCCGCCGAGGGCCCCGAGATCGCCGAACGGCTCAGCATCCTCCTCGCCAGCTTCGCCGACGGCCTCGACGTCCCGCACACCCTCGCGGGCTTCACCACCGACCTCGCCGGGGCCGGCTTCACCAGCGTCCGCGCCGAGTCCATCGGCCCGGACGTCTGGCCCGGCCTCGACCGCTACCTCACCGACACCGTCCCGCCCGGCCACTGGACCCGCAACTTCCTCCCCGCCTGGCGCAACGGCCTGCTCGACTACCACCTGGTCACGGCCACCCGCCCCTGAACCCACGCGATTCGGTGCCGGCCCACAGCCGGCCGCGGCCCGTCCCCTCCCCGGGGGACGGGCCGCGGCGTGCCCGGGCTCAGGCGGTGGCGAGCGAGACCTCGGTCGACTTGATCAGGGCCACGACGGCGCGGCCCTCCGCCAGGTCGAGATCGGCGCAGGCGTCCGCGGTGATCGCCGCGGTCAGCTCGCCGCCGTCCACGGCGACCTTCACACCGGCCATCGCGGCTCCGCTGGTCACGGCGGAGACGGTGCCGGGGAGCTGGTTACGGATGCTCAGGCCCTCGACGGGGCCGGTGGCCAGGGCGACCTCGGTCGACTTCACCAGGGCCCGCACCCGGCTGCCCTCGTGCAGGCCGAGGTCCTTGACCGCGTCCCGGGTGACCGCAGCGGTGAGATCGCGGCCGCCGTCCAGCCGGAGCCTGACGGTGGCCATCACCTCGCCCTCGGCCACGGACGTGACCGTGCCGGACAGCTGGTTGCGGATGCTCAGACTCATGACGGGTACCTCGATCTCGGGTCGTCGGGCTGTTCCACGGGGTCCGGTCGCGCACCTCCACCGTAGTCGGGGGAAACCGCAGCTCACAGCAGTCGGCGTGGCGCCGGGCAGCTGCCAGGACAGATCGCCGGACACCCTCGCAGCTGCGCTCGGCCCCCGCGGGCCGGGCCCGTCGGCCCGCCCCGCGGCGGCGTCCCGCCTCAGCCCCGACGGACGACCGCCAGCCGGGTCGGGGCCGCACCGCGCCACCAGGTGGGGTCGGCGCTGCCGTCGGTGGTGCGGCCGTCGCGATGGACGTAGTGGCGCACGTCGCGGCCCGGCTCGGCGAATCGGCCGGCGAGGGCGCGCTCCAGCCACTCGGCGCCGAACCGGAACGCCTCGGCCGCCACGCCGCCGAGCGGATGGAACTCGTCCTCGTAGACCCGCAGTTCCTTCGGCGCCCGGATCCGCTCGAAGCTCTCGATCGCCTGGCCGAGGTCGGTGAGCTCGTCGAACTCGCCGATGCCGTACAGCACCGGGCAGGTGATGTCGGCGACCAGGTCGCCGAGCGGCATCTGCCGGGCGAGGTCGCGATCGAAGGCCGCCTCGTCGGTGTACCCGGCCATGTACATGTAGTTGTTCTTGAAGGTGGGCTGGGCGCGCTCGAAGATGGTCGCGAAGTCGCCGGTGACGGCCTCGAACGCGGCGAGCGCGGCCAGGCGCCCGTCGGTGGCGGCCGCCCGGGAGCCCCAGTAGCCGCTCATCGAGATGCCGAACATGCCGATCCGGGTCTCGTCGACCTCCGGGAGCCCGGCCAGGTGGTCGAGGTAACGGCCGATCGCCCGCTCGTAGTTGGTCAGATCGACGGTGAGCCCGCCAGCCCGGCTCTCGCCCTGGCCGGGCCCCTCGACGGACAGCGCGACCATCCCGCGGGAGGTGTAGTACCGCTCGGCCGCCCAGATGTAGTCCTCCTTGATCATGTCCATACCCGGGCCGAGGATGACGGCCGGCGCGTTCTCCACGGGGCCGGCGGGCAGGTGCAACAGGGCGTGGATCGTGGAGCCCTCGAAGTCCAGCTCCACCCGCCGCACCCGGCCGTCGCGCAGCGCGCCCAGCCGGGCCACGCAGTGGTCGGCGCGCTCACGCATGGCCGCCTTGCGCGGGTCGGCCGCGTCGAAGATCGAGTACTGCGCGCGGCCCCACATCACCGCGGCCCGCAGGTAGAGGTCGGCGGCGGTCTGCGAGAAACCGCCGCGCTCGTGGTGAGCGGCCCTCTCCTCGGCCTGGCCGGCCACCGTCGCCCACGCCTTGGGCAGCATCGCACCGCTGCGGACCAGCGCGAAGACCTTCGCGAAGTCGGTGTGGTCGTGGCCGAGCTGCTCCATGGTCCCGACGGCCTCGGGGTGCAGCGCATCGAATCCACCCTGAGCGAGGGCGATGTCCAGGGCCCAGCTCTGGCCGGTCGAACGGACGGTCATGAAGGTCTCCTTCTGGGATCGGAGCAAGTAGCTAAGTACTTAATTTGTAAGTACTTAGCTATTAAGTACTTAGACTAAGCTGTTGTCAACCCACCACGGAGGACCGACCATGGCCGACCGGCCGCCCGCCCCCGAGCGCGCACAGGCGCTGGACCGCCTGGCCCGCGCCGCCTACCGACTCAGTGCCTCCGACGCCCGCCTGCGCGGTCGCGCCACCCGCACCCCCGGGGCCCTCTCACTCACCCACGCCCGTGCCCTGCGCACGCTGGCCGACCAGGGCCCGTTGACCATCAGCGCACTCGCCGCGGGCACCGAGACCACCGGAGCCGCCACCACCCAACTGGTCAACGGCCTGGTCGCGGCCGGGTACGTCACCCGCACCCGCCCGCCGGAGGACAAGCGCTCCGTCGTGGTCGCGCTCACCGACGACGGGCGCGAGCGGCACCGACAGCGCCAGGAAGCACTCACCGAGGCCCTGCACGCCGACCTCGCCGACTACGACGCCGACGACCTCGACCGCGCCACCGAGGTCCTGCACCGGCTGTCCGCCGTCTACGACCGACTCTGACGGGAGCCCCGACGGAGCCGACTCCGACGGGGCCCGGCCCTGCACGGCGTCACGCCCGGAGGAACTCCAGCACCGCCAGCACCCGGTGCCCGAACCGCGCCAGCAGGCCGACCAGCCCTTCGCGCAGCAGCACGCCGTCCTCGGCGACCACCACCCGCGGGCCCTCCGCCGGGCGGACTGCCGACCGTCAGTGTGCCGTCCACGACGGCGATCCGGTCGGCCGGCCCGGTCAGTCCGGTCCCGCGCTCCGGGCCGGCGCCGCCGCGCGCCGACCCCGAACGCGTCGGGCCGGCAGCGCCGACGCGCAGGCTCAGCCGACCCCGGCCCCGGCCCCCGCCCGCTTCGCCGGCTCGCCCACGGGGACAGCGGGCGCAGCGGCCGACATACCGGGAGCAGCGGCAGTCGCACCGGACGCCGTCGAGCCGGCCAGCGCCGCCAGCCGGCGCAGGCTGGCCCGGCGCTGGAGCGCGCCGAGGCCGACGGTCGCGGCGCCGAGGCCCACCCAGCCGACCGGTCCGGCCGCCATCACCACCCCGGTCAGCAGCAGCGGGCCCACCGACTTCTGCACCGACTGGGACATCCCCGCCACCCCCAGGTAGGAGGCCCGGGCCCCCGGCGGCGCCAGGACGACCGCCAGCTCCCAGGAGCTCACCGACCGCATCAGCTCCGCCAGGGTGACCAGCATCGCCGCGGCCAGCAGCGCGATCGAGGCGGTCCACGGCCCGCCGCCGGTGGCGAGCACGATCAGCAGGCAGCTGCCGAACAGCGTCACCCCGTACCAGCCCACCGCTGCGGCCGCCCCGCGCGGGCCCTCCGCCACTGCCGAGACGCGCAGCTGCAGCAGCACCACGAGCACCGTGTTGAGGACCAGGAAGACCGGCACGACGGCGCGCGGCGCGTCGGTGTGGTGGACGAGCCAGAGCGGCAGGCCGACGTTGAGGATCGAGTCGTCCAGGTTCAGCGGCATGTCCAGCAGGACGAACAGCAGGTAGCCGCGGTCGCGCCAGGGGCTCGGCGCGGCGGACGGGACCGCGGCCGGCTCCGCACCGGAGGCCGCCGTCACCAGGCCGCGTCCGGCGGGCTCCCGGGTGCGCCAGACCAGGACGGCGGCCAGGACGAAGGAGAGTCCGTTGGCCAGGATCAGCGTGCGGTAGGCGGCCGTGGTGCCCACCGCGAGGCCGATCGCCGAGATGCCCGCGCCGAGCGCGTACCCGGCGTTGGCCACGCTGCGGAACAGCGCCTGGTAGGTGGCGCGCCGCTCGCCCGCGACCCGGGTGGCGAACAGCATCTCCAGGGTCTTGGCGGCCCGCTCGGCCAGGCAGGTCAGGGCGACCACGGGGAGCAGCGCGCCGAAGTCGTCGACCACCAGCAGCAGGCCCATGGTCCCCAACCGCAGCAGGTGGCACCCGATCAGCAGCCACCGCACCGACACCCGTTCGGCCGCCCGGCCGGCCAGCGGGGAGCCGGCGATCCCGGCCACCGCGCCCACTCCCAGCAGCAGGCCGAGCTGCCGGGCGTCCATCCCGCAGACGTAGGTGAAGTAGAGCACCGAGGCCGCCGCCCACACCCCGGTCCCGGTCCGGTCGACGCACTGCGCCAGCAGCATGGTGCGCGCATCCCGGCCGCCCGGAGGCTTCCGCAGCTGCGCGATCAGTCCGTTCCCCCGCATGGCAGGCCCCCGTTTGCATGATCGACATCAATCTCGACATCAAGATACTTCACATCAAGACAATCAGGGAACCCCCTCCCCCGGCCGGCCGCGCCCTCGACGCGCCGCGAGCCGTGCGCCACACTCTCCCCAGCAGCACCCGCGCTCCCAACGCACCGGCACGACGCCATGACCACCGCACTACGGAGAGCACACGGTGAGCACACGTCAACCGCTGGAGATCGCCTTCTCGTCCGGACGGGCCGGGTCCGGACCCGCCACCTGGGGCCAACACGCCATCTGGGACGCCGTCCGCCGGCTCGCCCCGGCGGACGCGCCGCGCTACAACATCACCACCGCCGCGCCACTGGACCCGGGGCTGCCACTGCCCGTCGTCCTGGGCGCACTGGAACAGCTGCTGCACCTGCACGACTCGCTGCACACCCGACTGCTCCCGGACGAGGACGGCCGACTGCGCCAAGTCCTCGACCCCGAAGGCACGTTGAAGGTCGAGGTGCGGTCCGCCACCCCGACCGAAGGCCCGGCGGACCTCGGCGCCCGCCTGCACGAGGAACTTGCTGCCCGCCCCTTCGACACCGCCACCCGGTGGCCGATCCGGGTCGGCGTGGTCGTGGCGGACGGCCTGGCCCGGCACATCAGCCTGGTGCTCTCCCACACGGCCGTGGACGGCTCCGGGATGAGCCGGCTGGTCGCGGACCTCACCGCACTCAGCCTCGGCCACTCGCCCGAGCAGCTGGCAGGGCTCCGCGAACCGGCCCGACAGCCGCTGCAGGAAGCCGAGTTCCAGCTCTCGGAACGCGGAGTCCGACGGGACACGGCGGCCCGCAAGCAGTTCGTCCGCAAGCTGCGCCTGGGCCCGCCCCGGCTGTTCCCGCCGACCGGCGGAACCCCCGCCGCCGACGCCCCCGCCGCCGACGCCCCCGCCCGCTTCCCGAACGCCGTGCTCCGCTCCCCCGCCCTGGCCCGGGCGGTCGAGCAGGTGGCCGCGGCCCACCGGGTGAGCACGTCCTCCGTGCTGCTCGCCGCGGTCGCCACGATGACCGCCGAACTCGCCGGCCGGACGGAGGTCGTGCTGAACGTGGTCGTCAACAACCGCTTCCTGCCCGAGCTGGCCAACGCGGTCGGCGTGGTCGCGGGCGACGGACTGTTCCATCTCCCCGACACCACGGGCGAGTTCGGCGAGGTGGTGCGCCGCACCCACGCGGCCGCGATCGGCACCTACCGCCACGCCTACTTCGACAAGCTCGCCCTGGCCGCGGAGGTCGACCGGCTCACCACCGAGGGCGTCGAACTCGCCGACCGCTCCTGCGTGTTCAACGACACCCGCGAGCTACTGCCCGCGGCACCCGACCCCGGCCACGACCGGACCACCCTCACCTGGCCGGTGGAGTTCGAGCCGCGCCCCGGCCTGACCTACGCCCTGGACGCCCTGCAGTCCCCCGAGGCACTCAGCCTCGCCATGACGGCGGACCCTTCGGTCATCCCGCGCCCGGCGATGGAGCGGTTCCTCCACGGCATGGAAGAGTTGGTCCTCACTGAGGCCGTCACGGTGGCCGCGACGACCACGGCCCCGCCGACCACCCCGCCGACCAACCCGCCGAGCACCGGGGAGGCCGCCGGCGCTTGAACCTGACATTGGTGTCAGGTTCTACGGTTCCGGCATGACCACCACCACGGAATCCCTGCTCAGCCCGTACCGCCTCGGCTCGCTCGACCTCCCCAACCGCCTCGTCATGGCCCCGATGACGCGGTACCGGGCAGCCGAGGACGGTACGCCGCTGCCCGTCGTCGCCGAGTACTACGCCCAGCGCGCGAGCGCCGGCCTGATCGTCACCGAGGGCATCTGGCCCAGCAGCCGCGGCCAGTCCGGCTGGCACCTGCCGGGCCTGGAGACGCCCGCGCACGTGGCCGGCTGGCGTGCCGTCACCGAGGCCGTGCACGCGGCCGGCGGGCGGATCGTCGCGCAGCTGATGCACGGCGGCCGCCAGGGCCACCCGCTCAACCGGCTGCTGGGCGACCTGCCGGCCGGCCCCTCCGCCGTGATGGCGCCGGGCCCGGTGCACGTCAAGGGCGGCGGCAAGGCCGAGGCCGTCACCCCGCGCGAGATGACCCGCGAGGAGATCCGCCAGGCGGTCACCGACCACGTCGACGCCGCCCGCAACGCGCTCGCCGCCGGCTTCGACGCCGTCGAACTGCACGGCGCCAACTCCTACCTGATCCACCAGTTCCTGGCCGACAACACCAACCTGCGCACCGACGAGTACGGGCCCCGCACACTCGCGGACCGCCTGCGCTTCCCGGTCGAACTGGTCACCGCCGTCGCCGACGCCATCGGCCCCGACCGCCTCGGCCTGCGGCTGTCCCCCGGCAACCCGCAGTTCGGCATGCACGAGGACGATCCGGCGCCGGTCTACCGGGCACTGCTCACCGAACTCGACGGCCTCGGCCTGGCCTACCTCCACCTCACCGACAACGACGACTACCCGGCCCTGGCCGACCTGCGCCCCCGCTGGTCCGGCCCGCTGATCGGCAACGTCGGCGAGAACCGCGCCGCCACCGACCGCGAACGCGGCGAGGCGGTACTCGCCACCGGACTCGCCGACCTGGTCTCCTACGGCCGCGCGTTCATCGCCAACCCCGACCTGCCGGAACGTTTCGCCACCCACGCCCCGCTCACCCCCGTCGACCACACCCACCTCTACGGCCAGACCGCCACCGGCCTCACCGACTACCCCCGGCTCACCGACCGAACCCGCTGACCGACCCGCCCCGCCGCCCGTCCGCACCCGCATTCCGGCCGGCACCAAGCCCTAGCCTGGCGCCATGCGGATCCTCGTCCTCGGCGGCACCTCCTTCGTCGGTCGCACGATCGCCGACGACGCCCTGCGCGGCGGCGCCGACGTCACCCTGTTCAACCGCGGCCGGACCAACCCCGGCCTCTTCCCCGCCGCCCGCCACCTGATCGGCGACCGCGACACCGGTGACCTCGACGCCCTGCGCGACGGCCGGTGGGACGCCGTGGTGGACGTCAGCGGCTACCGCCCGCGCCACGTCGACCAGGCCGTGGACGCGCTCGGCGACCGGGTCGGCCGCTACCTCTTCGTCTCCAGCCACGCGGTGTACCGGGGCGACGGCCTCGCCCCCGGCTCGGACGAGTCGGCACCGCTCCGGGCCCCGCTGCTCGACGCCGAGCACCTCACCCAGGAGACCTACGGCCGGCTCAAGGTCGCCTGCGAGGAGCACGTCACCGCCCGCTACGGCGACCGGGCGACCGTCGGGGGGGGGGGGGGGGGGGGGGGGGGGGGGGGGCGGGCGCCCCGCCGCCGCCCCCCCCCCCCCCCCCCCCCCCCCCCCCCGCCCCCCCCCGCCGCCCCCCCCCCCCCCCCCCCCCCCCCCCCCCCCCCCACGACGAGCACCGCGGACTCACCTACTGGGCGCGCCGGGCTGCGCGCGGCGGGCGGATCGCGCTGCCCGGCCGCCCGGAGCAGCCGGTCCAGCTGGTCGACGTGCGCGACCTCGCCCGGCTGGTGCTCCGGCTGCTCCAGGACGACCGGCCGGGCGCCTTCCACGCCGTGGGCCCGGCCGAACCGACCACCCTGGGCGGGCTGATCGCCACCTGCGCCGAGGTCGCGGGCACCGAGGTGGACGTCGTCCCGGTGCCGCCGGAGACCGCTCCCCGGCCGTTCTTCCCGCTGGTCCGGGCCGAGCCGCTCTGGCCCGGCCAGCAGCGCGACCCGGCCCGGGCCCGCGCCGCCGGGCTGCCCGCGACCCCGCTCGCCGTCACCGTCGCCGACGTGCTCGCCTGGGACCGCGACCGCGGCGAACCGCCGCTCGGCCACGGCTTCACCCCCGAGCAGGAGGCCCGGGCCCTCGCCGAGGCGGACCGCCGCTGACCCCCGCCACGGGCCCCGCCGACGCGACGTCGCCCGCTCGAACACCGTAGCCCTCGGTGAACTGACGCAGGGCACCCCCGTCCTGACCGGTTGTCAGTGGCACCGGTTATGGTCGACCCCGAACGATCGCACCACCACGACACCGTCCGCGCACCGGCGTTCGCTCCGGGCGCCGCACCACGCCACACCGGGCCGCACCCGGTCCGCAGCAGTCTCCGCACCACGCCACACCGATCGGCACCTCGATCAGCACCGACTCCGGCTTCACCAGGGGGCACCATGACCACACCGGGCACCACCCCGCTCACCACCGCCGACCTCGTGGGGGGCTGGCGCCGGGTGGGCGTCCGCGAGGGCATGGCGCTGATCGTGCACTCCTCGCTCTCCAGCCTCGGCCGGGTCGAGGGCGGCGCGGCGGCCGTGGTGGCCGCCCTGCGCGAGGCGGTCGGACCGTCCGGCACGGTCGCGGCGCCCACCTTCACCACCGGGACGGTCTGCGACCCGGTCCCCGGGCACACCGGGGCGCCCACCGCCGCGACGGCCGAACTGCGCGCCGCCGTCCCGCTGTTCCGGCCCGATCTCCCCTCCGGTACGGGCGCGGTGGCGGAGGCCCTGCGCGCCCTGCCGGAGAGCCTGCGCAGCACGCACCCGCAGGTCTCGGTCGCCGCCGTCGGGGCGCACGCCCGCGAGGTCACCGGCCGCCGCTCGCTGGGCTTCGCCGTCGGCCGGGAGTCGCCGTTCGGCGCGCTGCACGACCTCGGCGGCCATGTGCTGCTGGTGGGTGTCGGGCACAACCGCAACACCTTCCTGCACTACGCCGAGACGTTCGCGCCCAACCGCCGGCTCAAGCTCCGCCGTTTCCCGATGGCGGTCCAGGGCGAGCGGGTCTGGATCGAGGCGCCGGACGTGGGGGACGACAACGACACCCACTTCCCGGTCGTGGGGCGGGAGTTCGAGGAGCAGGCGGGCATCCGCGAGGTGCTGGTCGGCGCGGCGCCCTGTCGGCTGGTCCCGGTCCGGGGCCTCATACCCTTCGCCGTCCGCCGCCTCACCGAGCTGCTGGCGGCGGACGGCTCCGGAGCGGCGTAGCCCGGCCGCCCGTTCACGTGCGAACGGCCGCCCGGGCCACGCCCGTCACCTCACGTCACCGCACCTCGTCCCGTTCCGTCGCACGGCCGGGCGCCGGTGCATGGCACCAGTGCAGGGCGCCAGTGCCCGGCGCCAGTACCCGGCGCCAGTACCCGGCGTCAGTGCCCGGCGTCGTGCAGGGAGTTGGTCTCCTGGATCTTCTTCCAGGACTTCGGCTCCGCCGGCAGCTGCCCGTCCGCCCTGCCCGCGCCCGGCGCCAGCGAGGCGGCCGCGGCGGCCGGCGGAACGGGCCCGGTCGCGGGCTTCGCGGCGGTGAACAGCCAGGTCCGGAAGAGGTCGCCGAGATCCGTCCCGGAGATCTTCTCCGCGTACGCCTGGAACTCCGGGATGGTGGCGTTGCCGTAGCGGCGCTCGGTGGGCCAGCCCTTGAGGATCCGGAAGAACTTCTCGTCCCCGACGGCGTTGCGCAGCGCCTGGATGGCCACCGCGCCCCGGTCGTACACGGCGCCGGAGAACTGGTCGTCGGGGCCCGGGTCGCCCGGCTTGACCTTCCAGAACGGGTCGTCGGCCGGGTGCGAGGCGTACACGTAGTCGGCGAGCTCCTGCGCGGTGCCCTCGTTCTCGTGCTCGGACCAGAGGAACTGCGAGTACCGGGCGAAGCCCTCGTTCAGCCAGATGTCGCTCCAGCGCGAGAGCGAGACGCTGTCGCCGTACCACTGGTGGGCCAGCTCGTGGACGACCACCGAGGTGTTGGCGCCGCGCGCGAACTGCCGGGGGCTGTAGAAGACCCGGGTCTGGGTCTCCAGCGCGAAGCCGGTCGGGACGTTGGGGACGTAGCCGCCGACCGAGCTGAACGGGTAGTCGCCGAAGTAGCCGCTCAGCCAGTCGACCAGCTCGCCGGTGCGCTCCACGCTGGCCCTGGCCGCGTCCGCGTTGTCACCGAGGTCCTTGCTGTACGCGTTGTAGACCGGCAGCCCGCTCGGCGTGGTGTCGGTCGTGACGTCGAACTTGCCGACCGCGAGGGTGGCCAGATACGTCGCCTGGGGCTTGGTCTCGCGCCAGCTGTAGCGGGTCCACCCCGCCGAGGAGGAGGTGCCGGTCAGGGTGCCGTTGCTGATCACCTGGTTGCCGTCGGGCACCAGCACGGAGACGTCGAAGGTGGCCTTGTCGCTCGGGTGGTCGTTGCTCGGGAACCACCACCAGGCCGATTCCGGCTCGCCGGCCGCCACCGCGCCGTCCGGGGTGCGCAGCCAGGCGGTGAAGCCGTACTTCTTCACGGTGGACGGCACGCCCTTGTAGCGGACCACCACGGTGGCCTGGCTGCCCTTGGCGAGCGGCCGGGCGGGCGTGACCTCCAGCTCCTGCTCGCCGCTGGTGGTGAACGCCGCGGGCCGCCCGTTGACCCGGACCTCGGAGACGTTCAGCGCGAAGTCGAGGTTGAACCGGGAGAGGTCCTGGGTGGCGGTGGCCAGGATGGTGGTGGTGCCTTCGAGTTCGTCGGTGGCGGGCTGGTACTTCAGCCGGATGTCGTAGTGCGAGACGCGGTATCCGCCGTTGCCGTAGGTCGGGTAGTAGGGGTCGCCCGCCCCGGCCGCGCCGGGTTGGAAGTCGGATGCCGAGGCGGGGACGGCCAGGAACAGGCTCAGGGCGCTGGCAGCAGAGACGATCAGCCTCTTGCGCACGTGGTCCTCCAGGGATCACCGGAACGATGGGATCGAACGTTGGGTCGGATCGATCCATGTCCCGGCAGTCCCCGCTCCACTCCCGGATCGTGAGATGTTCATGAAAAGAAACGCGCCGAAATGACACCGTCGCAGCAATGCCGCGACGCCGTCACCTCACCCCATCGGCACCTTCACCCCCGTCGGCACCCCCCGCCCCGCACCGGCCCCCGCCCACGCCCCGCACCGGCCCCCGCCCCCGCCCGCCCCGCAGGCCGTCACCCGCCGCTCAGGCCCCGAGCGTCACCGGCGCCCGCACCAGCGAGCCGTACTCCGTCCAGGAGCCGTCGTAGTTCTTCACGTGCGGGTACCCGAGCAGCTCGGTGAGCGCGAACCAGGTGTGCGCGGACCGCTCCCCGATCCGGCAGTACGCGATCACCTCGCGCTCCGTCTCCACGCCCTTGCCCGCGTACAGCGCGCGCAGCTCCTCCGCCGACCGGAACGACCCGTCGTCGTTGGCCGCCTGCGACCAGGGGATGTTGATCGCGCCCGGGATGTGCCCCGGCACCTGCGCCTGCTCCTGCGGCAGGTGCGGCGGCGCGATCAGCTCGCCGCGGAACTCGGCCGGCGAGCGGACGTCCACCAGGACGGCGTCCGCCCCGGGCTTGGCGAACACCTCGGCCTTGGCCAGCACCTCGTCCCGCAGCGCCCGCAGCTCCGGCCGCTCGGGCCCGGTCAGCCGGTAGCCGGTGTGCTGGTAGTCCATCACCTCGCGGGTCAGCTCGCGGCCCTCCAGCTCCCACTTCTTGCGCCCGCCGTCCAGCAGCCGCACCGGCCCGAAGCCGCGCAGCCGCAGCAGCCAGTAGGCGTACGCGGCGAACCAGTTGTTGTTGCCGCCGTACAGCACCACGGTGGTGTCGTCCTCGACCCCGGCTGCCCGCAGCAGGTGCTGGACGCCGTCGCGGTCGGCGTAGTCGCGGCCGACCTTGCTGTGCAGGTCGGTGGTCCAGTTCCACCCGACCGCGCCGGGGATGTGGTCCCGGTCGTACGCGGTGGTGTCCTCGTCCACCTCGACGACCCGGATCGTCCCGTCGTCCAGGTGGTGGGCCAGCCACTCGGTGTGGACCAGTGCCTCGGGGTGTGCGTAACCGTTGCCGGTCATCCCGGGCCCTCCTTGCCTGCCGTGGGCGTGCCGCGTCGCCGTGAACGCGCGCTCGGCCGCGCGCGTCGGGCACCGGCGACCGGACCGGACAGTTCGAACGTACGCCGACCGCCCGGCCCCGGCCACCCCTGCCGGCCGCCGCCCCGGCCGGGCCCCGCCCCGCGGGCCTCGCACCCCGCACCGGCGACCCGCCCCGCCGCTCAGCCCTTCGCCGCGCCGTCCGGCCGGGCCACGTAGTACAGGTTCAGGATGTCCCCCTCGACCCGTTCCACCTCGACCGACCCGAACCCGGCCTCGGCCAGCATCCGCCGGGCGGTCTGCTCGCCCCACACCGTCCCGAGCCCCTCCCCGCCCTCGCCGAGCGAGACCGTCATGCAGTAGAAGGTCGAGAAGGTGTAGAGCGCGGGGGCCAGCGGGTGTTCGACGTTCTCCTCCAGTCGGCTGCTGGCGGCGACGTCGCCCATCAGGAAGACCCCGTCGGGCCGCAGCGCACCGGCGATGGCGGCGAGCGTGCCGGTCGGCCGGGCGAGGTCGTGGATCACGTCGAACGCCATGACCAGGTCGTACGATCCGCCGATCTCGGCCGAGTCCGCCACCTCGAACCGGGCGTTGTCCAGCCCGAGTTCGGCCGCCGAGGCGCGGGCGGCGGCGATGCCGTTCTCGGCGATGTCGATCCCGGTCACCCGGCTGGCCGGGAAGGCCTTCGCCAGCACCGTGACGGCGTGCCCCTCCCCGGTGCCGACGTCCAGCACGTCGATCCCGGTCCGCAGCCGCTCGGCCAGTCCGGGCACCAGCGGCACGATCGCGTCCACCAGCGCCAGGTCGTACACCCGGGCGCTCTCCTCGGCCTGGAGCTGCTGGAAGCGCGGGTAGGCCGAGTACGGCATCCCGCCGCCGCTGCGGAAGTGGCCGAGCAGCTCCTGCTCGACCTCGCCCATCATCGCCAGGAACGGCATCATGGCCGCCAGGTTGTCCGACCCGGCCGCCCGGGTCAGCGAGGCCGCGTGCTCGGGCGGCAGCGCGTAGGTGCGCCGCTCCGGGTCGTACTCGACGAAGCCGGCGACGACCATGCCGCCCAGCCATTCGCGGACGTAGCGCTCGTTCATCCCGGCGGCCCGCGCGACCTCCTCGCTGGTGGACGGGGCGAGACCCGCCATCACGTCGAAGAGCCCGGTCTGGTGTCCGAGGCTGGTCATCAGCCCCAGGCAGGCGTCGTTCAGGACGTCCACCACGCGCCCGGCGAAGGCCTCCTGCTTCTCCGCGTCCAGTTCCCGTACGGACATCGTTCCTCCTCCGTCGGCGGGACCAGCGAAACCCTCCCGTCCTCACGCTACGCCGCCGCCGTGAGCGCCCCAACAGAAGGCGACCCGGACGGCAGAAGGGCGGCCCCGACGACCGGTCACAACCGGTCACCGGGGCCGCCCCGCAGGTCGTCCGTGCCGTCGGCCTCAGGAGAAGACGACCGAGCGCAGCTTCAGCCGGTCACCGAGCCGCTTGCCGGGGTTCATCACGTAGAAGGTGTCACCGTTGCAGTCGAAGTCGAGGAAGACCGTGGCCGTGGACCTGGTGAGGTTCTCCGGTGCGAAGGCCGGGTCGAGCTCGGTGGCGCCGAACAGGTTGATGCACTTGCCGCTCTCCGGGTCGGCCAGCCCGGCCGGGACACCGACCGGGGGAACGCCGACCTTGTAGAGGAAGTCGCCGACGGCGGCGTTGGCCGAGGTGGGGACGGCGCAGACGAGGGCGACGGCGCTGGCGACGGCGAGAACGGTGTTGCGGAGACGCATGGGTGAGGGCCTTTCAGGTGGTACGCGGCGGTACCCGGTTAATCGGTGCGAGATCACCCTAGAGGCCCAAAATCCGCAGAAACGGTTCTTCCAATCCACCCATTCGAGTGGTTTCGAGGGAATAGCCGCTACCCGCCGCCCATGGGAGTGCCCTCAGTTCGGCGGAGCCGTGAAGAAGTACCCCGAGTCCACGAGCACCGGCAGGTACGCCTTCAGCGCCGCCAGCGTCTGCGAGCGGTCGCCGCCGCCGTCGTGGTTGAGCACGATCGACCCCGGCCGGACGTCCTTGAGGACGGTGTCGATGATCGCCGAGGTGCCCGGGCGGGACCAGTCCCGCGGATCCACCGACCAGGCCATGTTCCGCATCCCTAGCTCCGCGGCCACCTTGAGCGACTCCGTGGACCAGTCCCCGCCCGGCGCGCGGAACCAGGTGGGCTGTCGGCCGGTGGTCGTGTGCAGCAGGTCGGAGGTGCGCACCAGTTCGTCCCGCACCTTGGTGGCGGACAGGCTCCGCAGGTCCGGGTGGGTCCAGGTGTGGTTGGCGATGTGGTGGCCGTGGTCCGAGATCTCCCGCACCAGCGCCGGGTGCTCGGTCGCGTTCTCACCGATCAGGAAGAAGGTCGCCCGGATCCCGTACTGCTGGAGCAGCGCCAGCACGGTGGGCGTGTGCCGGGGGTCCGGCCCGTCGTCGATGGTGAGCGCCACCACCTTCCGCGCCGCGTCCAGCTCGTACACCGGCTTGGTCTCGGCCTCGGTGAGCACCTTGCGCACCGGCACCACGCCCGGCGCGGCGGTGGCCGAGGGGGAGGCGGAGGCCGCGGCCGAGGGCGCCGCCGGGGCGGAGGCGGCCGCGGCAGCGCCGGGCGCCCCGGCGGACCCGGCCGGCATCACCGGCAGGGCGGTCTCGTCCACGCCCGCCTCGGCCGCGACCTCCTCGCTGCTCCAGGGGGCCCGGCAGCCGGCGGCCGTCCCCAGCAGGGACATCCCGGCCGCGACCAGCAGCAATCTTCGCGAAGTAATCTGACGATCTGACAGCATTCTGAATGCATCCCCCGAGTGGCACCGTCGCTCCCCGGAGGCAACTCCTACGGACCCGATCACCACTCGCACGGCTCAACGGCGACCGGGCGCGCACCCCGCCCCGCTCCCGATCCCCCGGTCTCCCCCGCCGGCCTTCCCGGCCGGGCGCCCGGCCTCCCGACCGGACCGCTACGCTGAGCCTTCTCCAGTGTGATGATCTGCCATCAGAGGACGTGGCCATGACGACAAGTCAGGACTTCCCCCAGCAGGGTCCGCAGGACGACGCCGCCGAGCCGAGCCAGTGGGAACGTTTCGGCGTCGACACCACCACTCCGCACTCGGCCCGCGTCTACGACTACTGGCTGGGCGGCAAGACCAACTTCCCGCCGGACCGCGCCATGGGGCAGGCCATCGAGGAGGCCGTGCCGAGCGTCAAGGAGATGGCCAAGGCCAACCGCGCCTTCCAGGGCCGGGCCGTCCGCCACCTGGCGCAGGACCACGGCATCCGCCAGTTCCTCGACCTCGGCACCGGCATCCCCACCTCGCCCAACACCCACGAGATCGCCGAGTCCGTCAGCCCCGGCACCCGGGTGGTCTACGTCGACAACGACCCGATCGTGCTCGCCCACGCCCGCGCGCTGATGGTCTCCAGCCCGGCCAGCCGCACCACCTACATCCACGCCGACCTGCGCAAGCCCGAGGAACTGTTCGCCGACCCGGCGCTCACCTCCACCCTGGACCTCGACAAGCCGGTCGGCCTGCTGATGATCGCCGTGCTGATGCTGATCGCCGACGAGGACGACCCGTGGGGCCGGGTCGCCGCCCTGCGCGACTCCCTGCCCGTCGGCAGCTGCCTCGCCCTCACCACCCCCACCCAGGACTTCGACCCGGAGGCCGTCGGCAAGGTCGCCGAGGCCGCCCGGGCCGGCGGGATGACCCTGGTGCCGCGCACCTACGACGACGTGGTCCGCTTCTTCGACGGCTGGGAGCTGGTCGAGCCGGGCGTCGCCCCGGTCCTGGGCTGGCGACCCGACGGCGAGCCGCCGGCCGACCCGAAGGCCGCGTACTACTGGGGCGGCGTCGCCATCAAGCGCTGAACCGGCGGCGGGCGGGACGGCCCCGTGCCGTCCCGCCCGGCCGACCGGCCGACCCGATCGGTCCACCCCGTGCCGACCCACCCCGACCGACCCGCCCCGTGCCGGCCCGCCCCGTGCCGTCCCGCCCCGGCCGGGCTCACTTGAGCAGCCGCGACATCCGCCGGTCCGCCAGCGGCTTGCCCCCGGTCTGGCAGGTCGGGCAGTACTGCAGCGAGGAGTCCGCGAAGGACACCTCCCGCACGGTGTCCCCGCAGACCGGGCAGGGCAGGCCGGTCCGGCCGTGCACCCGCAGACCCAGCTTCTTCTCCGCCTTCAGCTCCCCCGCCGCCAGCCCGTGCGAGCACTCCACCGCCTCGCGCAGCGTGCCGCCGAGCGCCTCGTACAGCCGCGCCGTCTCCTCCTCGTCCAGGCCGGACGCCAGTTTGTACGGCGACATCCGCGCCGCGTGCAGCACCTCGTCCGAGTAGGCGTTGCCCACCCCCGCCAGCACGGTCTGGTCCCGCAGCACGCCCTTGATCCGGCGCCGGTCGGCCCGCAGCAGTGCGGCGAAGGCGTCCAGGGTGAAGTCCGGGTCCAACGGGTCCGGACCGAGCCTGGCCACGCCCGGCACCTCGGCCGGGTCCTTCACCACGTAGACGGCGAGGCCCTTCTTCGTGCCGGCCTCGGTCAGGTCGAAGCCGTCCCCGGCCTCGCCCTCCAGGCGCAGCCGCAGCGCCAGCGGGTTCTTCGGGCTCGGCCGCGGCGGCTCGGCGGGCAGGCTGTCCTTCCAGCGCAGCCAGCCGGCCCGGGCCAGGTGGACCACCAGGTGCAGCCCGCCGGCCTCGATGTCCAGGAACTTGCCGTGCCGGGTCACCGGGCCGACCGTCCGCCCCTCCAACGCCGTCACCGGCGGGTCGTACGTCTTCAGCGCGCTGATCGCCACCGGCTGCACCCGGGCGATCACCCGCCCGGTCAGCCGCTCGGACAGGAAGGCGGTCAGCGCCTCGACCTCGGGCAGCTCCGGCATGCGCCCAGTCTCCCGCACCCCGCCGCCCGCCGCGCGCCCTGCCCGTCCGCCGATCGCCCCTGGCCGCCCGTCCCCACCCGCCCCTCCGTCTCCCGCCACCACCCTCCCGTCCCTTTCCCCCACCCATTGCCCGCCCCCACCGCGAAGCGCAGGCTGGAACGGAGGGAGGTGCCCCGCCACCATGAGCACCCTTGAGGAACAGATCGACATCGCCGCCCCCGTGCTCGCCGCCTGGGAGCAGCTGCACCGGGTGCACGAGTACCCGCGGTTCGTCGACGGCGTCCGCAGCGCCCATCCGCACGGACGCAACCTCGCCCACCTCGGGGTGGAGGTCGGCGGGGCCGAGCACGCGGTCGACACCGAGATCACCGACCGCGGCCGGGGCCGGGTGATGGCCTGGCGGACGCTGGAGCCGGTCCGGCTCAGCGGCGCGTTCGCCCTGCTGCCGCTCGACGCCCGGCACACCCGGGTGCAGATCCGGGTGGAGTACGACCCGGAGGCGGTGCACCGGGCGTTCGGCGGACCGCGCGGCTTCGCCCAGGCCGGGGCGATCGAGCGGACGGTCCGCGAGGACCTGGAGCACTTCCGGGAGCTGGTCGAGGACCGGATGAGCGCCGTCGATGACCCGCCGCAGGAGTCATAAGAAGCACATAAGCCCAGCTCAGCGCGGGTGGTGAGGCTCTTCACAGGACCCGGCCGACCCGGCCGTTCCGCTGTCGAGCTGTGGCAGACTCGGGTCCCATGGACATCGGCCCGGTCACCAGAACGCTCCGCGCGGCGGTCTTCGCCGCGCTGGTCGTGCTGCTCGCCGGGCTCGGCCAGGTGCTCGTCACCGGCCGCGCGCTGCCGGTCGGACCCTTGCTCCTCGCCTCGGTCGCCGTCTTCGCGGTGGCCCTCACCCTGGCCGGCCGCGAGCGCGGCTACCCGGCGGTCGCCGCGGTGTTCCTGCCGCTGGAACTGGGCGCCGGCGCACTGTTCGACGTCGCCCAGACCACCTGTCCCTCCCTGCCGCCCGGCTCCGGGCACGGCCTGCAGCCGCTGCTGTGCGGCGGCGGTTCGCTGGGGGGCTTCCTGCTCGGCCACGGCGTCTCCCAGCAGACCGGCGTGCTGCTGCTCCTGCTGCTGCACACGGTGATCGCGCTGGCGGGCGCCTACTGGCTGCGCCGCGCGGACGCCGCGCTGGCGGGCCTCGCCCGGACGGTCCGGATGCTGGGCGAGTTCCTGCACCGGCACCTGCCGGCCGCCGCCCGCTGGCTGCTGCTGCTCTCCGCGCCCGTCCCGGCCCGTCCGGTGGCGCGGGTGCCGTTCCCCCCGGCCAGCCGCCCGCTGGTCCCCGCCGAGGACGTCGTCGTCCGTCCGGCCGTCCGGCGCGGTCCGCCGGTGTTCGCCCCGGCCGTCTGAGCCCGTTCGCCCGACCCGGACCTCCCGCCCGCCGCGGGCCCTCCGCCCGCCCGAGCCCCCCGCTCGACCGGCGCGCCCCCGCTCACCCGGCCGTCTCTCCCCGCGCAGGCCCCACGACCGGCCGCGCCCGCACCTCCGCACGCCCGAGAGCACAGGACGACACCCCATGAGCAACAGCCGCAAGACCGACCAGAAGACCTCCGCCACCGAGCGCATGCGCACCGCCCGTGCCCAGGCCGAGCGCTCCGACCGCGTCCGCCGCCGGGTGGTGGTCGGCGCCGCCTCCGCCGCCGTGCTCGCCCTCGCGGCGGGCGTGGCCTTCGCCGTCGGCGGCTCCTCCGGCTCGGGTTCGAACGCCGCCGCCAACGGGCCGCTGGTCGTCCCGGCCAACGCGACCGGCGACGGCGGCACGGTGATCACCTACGGCAAGGCCGACGCCCCGCACACCCTGGAGATCTACGAGGACTTCCGCTGCCCGTACTGCGAGCAGCTGGAGACCACCACCGGCAAGACCGTCCAGCAGCTCGCCGACGCCGGAACGTACAAGGTCGAGTACCACCTGGCGACGTTCCTGGACGGCAACCTCGGCGGCAAGGGCTCGCGCACCGCGCTGGCCGCCGCCGGCGCCGCGCTGAACGAGGGCGTGGACAAGTTCAAGCAGTTCCACGACGTGCTGTACGCCAACCAGCCGGACGAGCGCAGCGATGCCTTCGGCGACGTCAACCACCTCCTGGACCTGGCCGGCCAGGTGCCCGGGCTGAAGACCGACGCCTTCGTGAAGGCCGTCCAGGACGGCACCTACGCACCGTGGGCGGCGAAGGTCAACGAGGAGTTCAACAAGAGCGACGTCACCGGCACCCCGACCGTCAAGCTGGACGGCCGGAAGCTGGACGTCCTCACCAACGGCAAGGCCGTCTCCCCCGAGCAGTTCACCGCGATGGTCAAGCAGGTGACCGGGTGACCGCCCCCGCCGCCACGGCCGCCGCTCCCGCCGCCCGGACGACGTACGGCGCCGGCCGCCCGTTCGCCTGGCTGCTGCTGATCGGCGGCGCGGTCGGCCTGTTCGCCTCCGCGGTCCTCACCCTGGACAAGATCCGGCTGCTGAAGGACCCGTCCTACGTCCCCAACTGCAACATCAATCCGATCATCAGCTGCGGCTCGATCATGCGCAGCGAGCAGGCCGAGGCCTTCGGCTTCCCCAACTCGCTGATCGGGCTGGTGGCCTTCGGGGTCGTGGTCGCGGTCGGCGCCGGGCTGCTCGCGGGGGCGACGTACCGGCGCTGGTTCTGGCTCGGCCTGCAGGCCGGGACGGTCTTCGGGATCGGCTTCGTGACCTGGCTGATGTACCAGGCGCTCTACCGGATCGGCGCGCTCTGCCCGTACTGCATGGTGGTGTGGGCCGCGGTGATCCCGCTGTTCTGGTACACCACGCTGCACAACCTGCGCTCGGGCGTGATCCCGGTCGGCCCGCGCCTGCGAGTGGTCGTCCGCGAGGCGGCCCGCTACCACTGGGTCGTCCCGGCGCTCTGGTACGCGGTGATCGCGCTGCTGGTCCTCAACCGGTTCTGGTACTACTGGAGCACCCTGATCTGATCCCCGGTCCCGTCCGCCGTCCTCCCGTTCCCGCCCGGGGCGGGACGGGCGGGGCGGGCGGCGGGCCACTCCTCCCCGTGGGGGCGCCATGCGACGCAGGATCATCCTCTTCGTCTCGGTATCGGTCGACGGCTACTTCGAGGGCCCGGACCACGACCTCGACTGGCACTTCGTGGACGACGAGGTGCACACCCACTTCAACCGCGAACTCGCCCGGATGGGTGCTTTCCTGTCCGGCCGGGTGACGCACGAGCTGATGGCCTCGTACTGGCCGACCGCCGACCAGGACCCGGCCGCCGACGCGCCGATGGTCGAGTTCGCGGGCATCTGGCGCGCGATGCCGAAGGTCGTCTTCTCCCGCACCCTCGACCATGCCGACTGGAACACCACGATCGTCCGCGAGGTGACCCCCGAGTCGATCGCCGCCCTCACCGCCGGCCCGGGCGGCGACCTCTGCCTCAGCGGCGCCAACCTGGCCGAGTCCTTCCTCGCCCAGGACCTGATCGACGAGTTCCGCCTCTACGTCCACCCCGTCGTCCTGGGCCGCGGCACCCTGTTCTTCCGCCCGACCGACCACCCCACCCCGCTCACCCTCAAGGACACCCACCGCTTCACCAACGGCGTCACCCTGCTGCACTACGCCCGCGAGCGCGGCGCTACGCCGGCAGCCCCGTGAGCTCGGTGAACGCCGCCGTGCCCGAGTAGCCGATCAGGAAGCCCACCAGCACACCGCCCCAGAAGTCCTCGACGGTGACGAACGACGGCGCCTCCGACTTCCGCGCCGCGAAGACGATCGCCGCCCCGCTCAGGATGACCGCGAGCACCAGCGAGCCGAGCGTGGTCCCCAGCGGCTGGTGGGCGAGCGCGCTCAGGCTCTGCGCCTCCTGGAGCGACCGGCCGAGGCTGCCGACCAGGCCGCCTGCCACCCCGCCGGTCATCACGTTCCACAGCGCCGCCTTGAGCGGGACGGTCAGCGCGGTGGTGTTGGCGAAGACCCTGCGGCGCTCGGATCCCGGTGTCCCGGGCAGCGGGCTCCCGGTCTGCTCCGGTGCGAGCCCGTAGACCACGTTGAGCTGCAGGCGGTAGCTCGCGGGGACGAAGAACGGGTTCCGGGGGGTGCCGAGGCGGATGGTCCAGACGTCGGTCGACTCCGGCTCCAAGGCGACCCCGCCGGGCAGCGAGCCGATCAGCGGCACGCGTTCCCGCTCGGCCGGGCGGTCGGCGAACAGCGTGACCTGCGCCTGCCCGCTCACCGAGACATTGGTCCGACTGGCCCGTCCGTGCAGGTTCACCGTCGATTCGCCGGAGACGTCGAGGTTGAGCTGGTCGTCGGCGCCGTCGAGGCGCGCCTGGTCCCGGGTGTTCGCCTCTCGCAGCCGGTCGATCTCGTCGCGGATCCCCCACACCTGGTCGACGCTCTCCGGCGGGACCTCGGCCGACTCCTCCGCCAACTGCCGGATCCGGGCCTGCCGCTCCTTGACGGCCGCCGTCAACCGTGCGGCCTCGGCCTCCGGAAGGACCGGTTCCTTCGGCGGCTCGCGCAGTTCGGGCTTCCGCCAGAACAGCTGGGTCGGCAGGCTCATGTCCACCTTGTCGATCCACACCGGCACCGAGAACGGGTTCTTGATGTGCAGGTAGACCGTGAAGTCCGTGCCGGAGTACACCTGCGGGACGGAGAGGTCGACGGAGAGGTCGAGCAGCCCCAGCTGGCCCGGGGGCTGCGATGGCGGGGTGGTCACCCGGACAGGCTAGCCAGGCCGGCCCGTCCGGGTGGGTGGTTCGGCCGATCCGGCTGTCAGCCCTCCGTCGGGCCGAACGTGAAGTCCTCGACCTCCGCGAGGAGTTCGGCGCGCCGCCGGTCGTCGAGGAAGGAGGCGTGGAAGGAGTTGGCGGCCAGGTGGCGCAGGGTCTCCTGGTCCAGGCCGAGGGCCTCGCGGACGGCGCGGAAGTTGTCCTCGACGTAGCCGCCGAAGTACGCCGGGTCGTCGGAGTTGACGGTGACCAGCAGGCCGGCCTCCAGCATCTCGCGCAGCGGGTGGTCGGCGAGCGTGTCGATGCAGCGCAGGCGGACGTTGGAGAGCGGGCAGAGGGTCAGCGGGACCTGCTCGCGGACCAGTCGGGCGACCAGTTCGCCGTCCTCCAGGCACCGCAGCCCGTGGTCGATCCGCTCGACGCCGAGGACGTCCAGGGCCTCGGTGATGTACGAGGCCGGGCCCTCCTCGCCCGCGTGGGCGACGCGCCGCAGTCCGGCCTCGGCGGCCCGGCGGTACACCTCGCGGAACTTCGCCGGCGGGTTGCCGACCTCGGCCGAGTCCAGGCCGATGCCCGCGATCCGGTCGAAGTACGGGCGGGCGGCCTCGAAGGTGTCCAGCGCGGAGTCGGCGGACTCGTCCCGCAGGAAGCACATGATCAGCTGGGTGCTGATCCCGTACCGCTCCTCGCTGCGCGACAGCGCCAGGGTCAGACCGTCCACCACCACGCCGAGCGGCACCCCGCGCGCGGTGTGCGCCTGCGGGTCGAAGAAGATCTCCGCGTGCCGGACGCCCTGCTCGGCGGCCCGCGCCAGGTAGGCGTCGGCCAGGTCGGCGAAGTCGTCCTCGGTGCGCAGCACGGCCATCAGCGCGTAGTACAGGTCCAGGAAGGACTGCAGGTCGCTGAAGGAGTACGCGGTGCGCAGCTCCTCGGTGTCGGCGTACGGCAGGTCGACGCCGTTGCGGGCGGCGAGCTCGAAGGCGAGCTCCGGCTCCAGGGTGCCTTCGATGTGCAGGTGGAGTTCGGCCTTGGGAAGGGGCATCAGCGATCTGTCCGAGCAGTAGCGGGGAACCCGAAGGTACGGCAAGGATTCATCCTACGATCTTGGGGATCAGCGCACCGGTTCCGCCGCTCCGCCGGGCAAGTCCCGGACGGTCCGCAGCGGCGACAGCAGCGGCAGCACCGCGCACAGCGCCAGCAGGCCGGTCATCACCCACATGGTGGCCCGCAGCCCGATCGCCGCACCCAGTGCGCCGCCGGCCAGGGCCCCGAGCGGGATGGTCGCGTGGTTGGCGCACATCGAGGTGGCGGCCACCCGGCTGAGCAGCGCGGGCGGCAGGTAGGACTGCCGGAAGCTGTTGAGCACCACGTTGCAGAACACCACCCCGGTGACCACGACGAGCGCTCCCACCAGGTAGAGCACCATGCCGGGGCCGGGCCCGGCCAGGGCCATCAGCATGCCGAAGGGCGACAGCGCGAGCAGCACGATCCGCACCGCGCGGGCGGTGCCGAGGCGCCGACACAGCGGCCGGGCGGCCAGCGCGCCGAACACTCCGCCGACCGCGCCGGCCGCGGCGAGCCCGCCGACCCAGCCCGGGGCGACCCCGGCCGCCCGGATCAGGAACAGCGCGGTGATCGACTGGTAGCCGGTGAGCGCGAAGTTGGCGGCGGCGCCGTACAGCGTGAAGGAGCGCAGGTAGGGGTCGCGCAGCAGGAAGGCGAGGCCCTCCCGGGCCTGCCGCAGCAGCCCGTCCGGTCCGGGTTCGGTGGCGACCGGGCGGGGCTCGGTCCGGATCCGCAGCAGGGTCACGGTCGCGACCAGGAAGCTGACGGCGTCGGCGAGCAGCCCGGTCGTCGCACCGAGCACCTGGACGGTCAGGCCGGCCAGGCCGCGCCCGGCGACGGCGGCGGCCGAGGCGCTGCCCTGAAGCTTCGCGTTGCCCTCGATCAGGTGCTCGGGGGCCACCAGTTCGGGCAGGTACGCCTCGAAGGCCGCCTCGAAGAACACCGAGGAGACCCCGGTGAGCAGGGCGACCACCAGCAGCTGCGCCAGGGTGAGCACCCCGAGCAGCCCCGCCACCGGCACGCTCGCGAACAGCGCGGCGGACACCAGGTTGCAGCAGATCATCACGGCCCGTCGGGGCACCCGGCCGACCCAGACCCCGGCCGGCAGGCCGAGCACCAGCCAGGGCAGCCAGACGGCGGCGGTCAGCACGCCCGCCGCGAGCGGCCCGGCGTCCAGCACCACCACCGCGACCAGCGGCAGCGCGACGGAGGTGATGTTGCTGCCCAGCCGGCTGACGGTCTCGCCCGCCCAGAGCAGCCGGAAGTCGCGCTGGGCGAACAGCCCCCAGCGGGACCGGACTTCGGCGGGCTCCGGCGGGGCGGCGACCGCGCTCACGGCTTGGCCGGGACGCTGTGGGCGAACGCGAGCACGGTCTCCCGCTCGCGGCCGTCCTCGGGCACCGGGCGGTCCGCCCACTTCTGGATCACCGCGTGCAGGTCCGCCGCGAGGTCCCGGGCCTCCTCCGGGGTGAGTCGCAGCCAGCTCTGGGTGGCCACCGAGCAGCCGTCGCGCCATTCGGCCGGGTAGCCGCCGCGCCGCGCCGACCATTCGCGGACCAGCTCGACCTGGCGTTCCAGGAGGATCGAGCCGGCCGCGTCGGCGACCGCCTCGGTGACCGGGTCCCCGTCGAAGTCGGCCCTGGTCCAGCTGAGTTCACGGTCGACGAGCCGCCACCAGCGCTCGCGCCGGTCCCGGGCGAGCTCGGCCGCCTCCTCGATCAGCCCGCTCTCGGCGAGCACCTTCAGGTGGTGGCTGACGTTGCCGACCGCCTGCCCGGTGCGCTCGGCCAGTTTCCCGACCGTGGCCGGGCCGTCCACCTTGAGCAGGTCGAGCAGGCGGCGGCGCAGCGGGTGGGTGAGGGCGGCGAGCACCCGGGAGTCGGAGATCGCCCGGGCGCCGCGTGGTTCGTCCGTGGTGTCGGTCATGCCGGGAGAATATCCACAAGACTTCTTGTACGACACTCCTTATACAATTCCCCTTGTTCAACCGACCGGCCCGGGTCGGGGGGGGGGGGGGGGGGGGGGGGGGGCGGGGGCGGCGGCGGCCGCGGGGCGGGGCCGGGGGCCG
>NZ_JBIWNL010000002.1:0-7155 GCF_044767225.1 Kitasatospora sp. NPDC101447 | reverse complement strand
TGCGGTGATAATAACCAAACTAGTTCTTTTCCCACACGCATTATACACTCCCCGTGGTCCACCCGCCCGCCCGGGGGGGCCGCGCCGCCGGGCCCCGGGCCCGGGCGGCGCGCCGATCGAACGGGTGTACCGGCGGCGGCCACCGGGCACCCCGTAGGAGGGGACTTCCGCCGAGGAGGTACCGAGATGCGGCACGCCGACGCCACGCACATCCGGCCCGAGGGCATCTCCCCACACGCTCTGGGCAACGACACGCTCCTGCACGAGCTGGAACAGCTGCACCGCACACGCCACGAGACCTTCCTGTACGGCTCGGAGGAAGCGCTGAAGCGGCACACGCTGCGCACCGGCCAGCTGGAGGCCGAGTACCTGCACCGGTTCCCCGACCGGCAGGTGACCGCCGGGCGGACCAGGGCCGGCGCGCGGGCCCGGGAGGCCGCGGCCCGGGTGGAGTCGCTGCCGGAGTGACGGGGCCGGCCCGGACCGCCCGGCAGGACACGCCGGGCGCGCGGTGGCGTGCCCCGGGCCGGGCTGTCGGGGAGGGTGTGAGGGCAGACGCACCGGACCCTTGACCCCATGGGAGCCCCGCATGCCCATCGCCAGCGTCAACCCCGCGACCGGCGAGACCCTGGAGACCTTCGAACCGCTCGACGCGGCCGGCATCGAACGTCGGCTGGCCCTCGCCGAGGCCGCCTTCCACACCTACCGCAGCACCCCGTTCGCCGCCCGCGCCGAGCTGATGCACCGCGCCGCCGACCTGCTGGACCAGGACCAGGAGGCGGTCGCCCGCACCATGACCGAGGAGATGGGCAAGCCACTCGCCGCCGCCCGGGCCGAGGCCGCCAAGTGCGCGAAGGCGATGCACTGGTACGCGGACAACGCCGAGGCACTGCTGGCCGACGAGCACCCTGCCCCGGCCGACGTCGCCGACGCCGGCGCCGCCCGCGCCTACGTCCGCTACCGCCCGATCGGCCCGGTGCTGGCCGTGATGCCGTGGAACTTCCCGTTCTGGCAGGTCATCCGGTTCGCCGCGCCGGCCCTGATGGCGGGCAACGTGGGCCTCCTCAAGCACGCGTCCAACGTGCCGCGCACGGCGGTGGCGATCGAGGAGCTGTTCCGGCGCGCCGGCTTCCCCGAGGGCTGCTTCCAGACGCTGCTGATCGGCTCGGGCGCGGTCGAGGGCGTGGTCCGGGACCGGAGGGTCGCCGCGGTCACCCTCACCGGAAGCGAGCCGGCCGGGCGCGCCGTCGCGTCCGCCGCGGCGGACGAGGTCAAGAAGGCCGTGCTGGAGCTGGGCGGCAGCGACCCGTACGTCGTCCTGCCGAGCGCCGACCTGGACGCCGCGGTGCGGACCGCCGTCCGCGCCCGGGTGCAGAACAACGGCCAGTCCTGCATCGCCGCCAAGCGCTTCATCGTGCACACCGAGGTGTACGACCGCTTCACCGCCGGCTTCAGCGCGGCGATGCGCGCGCTGAAGGTCGGCGACCCGATGGACGAAACCACCGACGTCGGCCCGCTGGCCAGCCGCCAGGGCCGGGACGACCTGGAGGAACTGGTCGAGGACGCCCGGACCCACGGCGCCCGGGTGGAGTGCGGCGGCGGGCGCCCGGAGGGCTGGGACACCGGCTGGTTCTACGAGCCGACGGTGCTGACCGGGATCACCCCGGCGATGCGGATCCACCAGGAGGAGACCTTCGGCCCGGTCGCCACGGTCTACCGGGTGGCCGACCTGGACGAGGCGGTCGCCGTCGCCAACGACACCCCGTTCGGCCTCAGCGCGAACGTCTGGACCACGGACGGGGCCGAGCAGGAGCGCTTCGTCCGCGACATCCAGGCCGGCGGGGTGTTCTTCAACGGGATGACGGCCTCCCACCCGGCTCTGCCGTTCGGCGGCGTGAAGCGCTCGGGCTTCGGACGGGAGCTGTCCGGGCACGGGATCCGGGAGTTCTGCAACGTCACCACGGTCTGGATCGGCTGAGCCCTCCCGGATCCCCGCCCGTCCGGGTCAGGTCGCCGCGCGGTGCCGGCCCGGGCCGGGCGTCATCCAGCGGGCGAGCACGCCGACCAGGGCGATGACCGTCAGGCCCCAGGGGATGCACATCACGAGCAGCACCCACAGCTGGCTCACCTGGGCGGCGACCAGGCCGAGGCCGACCGACAGCGCGATCATGATCGTCACGGCGGTAGGGGTGAGGGTGAGCAGCCAGACCCAGGCCCGGTGCCCCAAGCCGGGGTCCTTCGGGGCCTCGGGGCCGGTTTCGACTGCCTTGTAGGTCAGCAGGTCCATCGGGATCGCCTCCGATGCTGGACGGGAGGGGAATGCCTGGCCCGGCGGGTCAGGAGGCCTTGCGCGGAGCGGTGGACTTCCGGCCGGCGGTCTTCCCGGCCGCCGGGCCCTTCCCCGCCGTGGTGGTCTTCGCCGTGCTGCTCTTCGCGGTGGCTGTCTTCGCCGTGGCTGTCTTCGCCGCGGTCGCCTTCCCCCCGGCCTTCCCGGCGGTCCCGTCGGCGGCCTTCCCCGCGGCGGGGGCGCTCCGCTTCGCGGCGGCGCGCTTGCGCGGGGCGGGCTTGTGCCCGGCCTCCTCCGCTTCCGCCTCCGGCTCCCCGGCCGGGCCGCGCCCGCCCTTGGCCTGCTTGAGGCTGCTGCGCAGCGCCTCCATCAGGTCGATCACGTTGTCCGGCGCCTCGCCGGGCTCCTCCTCGTGCGGGATCTCGACGCCCTCCAGCCGCGCGGTGATCACCTGCTGGAGCGCCTGCTGGTAGTCGTCGTGCAGCTGGGAGAGGTCGAAGTCCTCGGAGAGGGTGTCCATCAGCGACCGCGCCATCTTGAGCTCCTGCGGCCGGACGGTCACGTCGTCCTCGGGCGCGATGCCCGCCGCCGGGCGGACCTCGTCGGGCCAGATGCAGGTCTGCAGCACCAGCGTGTTGTCGTGCACCCGCAGCACCGCGGGCGACTCCCGGGTGCGCAGCGCGATCTTGGTGACGGCGATCTGCCCGGACTCGGTGAGCGCGTCGCGCAGCAGCGCGTACGGCTTGGCGGCTGCCTTGTCGGCGACGCCGACGTAGTAGGCCTTGGAGAACATCAGCGGGTCGATCTCGCGCTCGTCGACGAAGGCCAGCACGTCGATGATCTTCTTGCTGGGCAGCGGCAGGTCGGCGAGGTCGTCGTCGCTGAGCGTGACGGTGCGCCCGTCGGGGGACTCGTAGCCCTTGGCGATCTCCGCGTACGGGACCTCCTTCTCCTCCCGCTCGCAGTAGCGCTTCATCCGCACCCGGCCGCCGTCCTTGGCGTGCACCTGGTGCAGCGGGACGTCGTGCTCCTGCGTCGCGGAGTAGAGGTGGACGGGGATGCTGACCAGCCCGAAGCTGATCGTCCCCTTCCAGGTGGTCTGCATGGGGTCGCTCCTGTCCGGCGCCGGGTGACCGACGGGCGCCGAGCGCGCTCGGGACGTGCTCCGACGAATGCCCCGAGAGTCCCACTCTGCCCGGGTTTGCCCCGTTCGGCCACACCGCGCCGACAATGGGCCGAGGAGGTCGATGCGGATGACCGCCACGCACGGGCCCGACCGGGCCCCGCCGCCGGACCGGACGACGTACCGGGTGACCTACCGCGTCCTCGGCGAGGTGCGCGAGGACGAGGTCACCGTGGTGCCCGGGTACTCGCAGGAGAGCGACATCCCGCGCATCCTCGCGGCCCGGCTCGGCGCCCTCCCTGCAGTACCGCCCACGGCACCGCCCACGGCCCGGCCCGCGATCCGGCCCGCCCGGCACACGCCGGAGCGGCGGCCGGAGGTCGTCGTGATCGATTTGAGGGAGATCTGATCTCCTCCGCCCTCCACCCCTCTGACGATGCGTCAGATCTGAGCTTTTCCGACCCCCTCCGCACCCACCCTGACCTGGCCTTTTGCGTCCGGTAAGCGAACAGTTATCAAAGGATTGTTCCGATACTCGTGCGTAGAAGTTAGGTTGCACCGCAATGCGCGGGTCTGTCCCCCCACCCTGTGGCGACGAGCCGAGGGTCGCCGCGCTGGAAAGGCACAGGGCACCTCTAGATGAGTGCGAACACCACCAAGTCGGCGGCAGCCGAGGTCCCGCAGCAGGCGGGGCCGCACGGTCACGGCGGCGACGGCCACCTGAAGGCCGGGCTCAAGAACCGCCACCTGTCGATGATCGCCATCGGCGGCGTGATCGGCGCCGGCCTGTTCGTCGGCTCGGGCGCGGGCATCGCGTCCACCGGCCCGGGCATCCTGCTCTCCTACGCACTGGCCGGCGCGCTGGTCGTGCTGGTGATGCGGATGCTCGGCGAGATGGCCGCGGCCGACCCGCAGAGCGGCTCCTTCTCGGCGTACGCGGACCGCGCGCTGGGCCGCTGGGCCGGGTTCACGATCGGCTGGCTGTACTGGTTCTTCTGGGTCGTCGTGCTCGCGGTCGAGGCGACGGCCGGCGCCAAGATCCTCAACCAGTGGGTGCCCGGCGTGCCGCAGTGGGGCTGGGCGCTGATCGTCATGGCGGTCCTGACCTCCACCAACCTCTTCTCGGTGGCCTCCTACGGCGAGTTCGAGTTCTGGTTCGCCGGGATCAAGGTGGTCGCGATCGCCGCGTTCCTGGTGATCGGCACCCTCGCCGCCTTCGGCCTGCTGCCCGGCACCCACGCAGTGGGCACCAGCAACCTCACGGGCCACGGCGGCTTCCTGCCGCACGGGATCGGCGCGGTCTTCACCGGCATGCTGACCGTGGTCTTCGCCTTCATGGGCAGCGAGATCGTCACCCTGGCCGCCGGCGAGTCGGAGGACCCGCAGAAGGCGGTGACCAAGGCCACCAACAGCGTGATCTGGCGCATCGGCATCTTCTACCTGGGCTCGATCCTGCTCGTGGTCACCCTGCTGCCGTGGGACTCCGCCGAGGTCAAGGCCAGCCCGTACGTCGCCGTCCTGGACCACATCGGCATCCCCGGCGCCGGCCAGGTCATGGACGTGATCGTGCTGACCGCGGTGCTCTCCTGCCTGAACTCCGGGATGTACACCGCCTCCCGGATGGCCTTCTCGCTCGGCCAGCGCGGCGACGCCCCCAAGGCCTTCGCCAAGGTGACCGAGCGCGGCGTGCCGCGCGTGGCGATCCTCTCCTCGGTGGTCTTCGGCTTCATCGCGGTCTTCTTCAACTACACCTCGCCGGACACGGTGTTCGCCTTCCTGCTGAACTCCTCCGGCGCGATCGCGCTGTTCGTCTGGCTGGTGATCTGCGCCACCCAGCTGCGGATGCGCAAGATCATCGAGCGGGAGATGCCCGAGCGGCACACCGTCCGGATGTGGCTGTACCCGTACCTGACCTGGACCGCGATGGGCATGATCGGGTTCGTCATGATCTACATGTTCACCGACGCCGACGGGCGCAAGCAGATGTACCTGTCGCTGGTCGCCGCGGCGATCGTGCTCGCGGCCTCGGCCGTGGTGGGCCGCCGGCGGCGGGCTGCGGTGGCGGCGGGGTCCTGACCCGTCCGCACCGCGCAGGAACGCCGGGTCCGGGAGCCGTTGCGGAGGCTCCCGGGCCCGGTGCCGCTTTTCCGGCGCCTTCCGGCCTTCCATCGCCTCCGGCGCCGTCCGGGGCTTCCGGCGCTTCCGGCCCGGCGGCCGACCGGGCACGGAGGCAGCGCCAGTTTGACCATGGCACGTCAAGGGGATTCCTGGGCATGGCGCTCCCCCACGAGCGCTCCCCCACCCTCCCGGGAGACCCCGTGCCGTCCCTGCCCACCCCCACGTCGCCCTCGCCTCCACCGCCCCGCGCGGAACCCGAGTCCGCACGGCTGCGCTTCGGCCGCCGCCTGCGCCACTGGCGCGAGGCCCGCGGCCTCAGCCAGGCCGAGCTCGGCCGGCTGCTCGGGTACCACAACTCACTGATCAGCCGGGTGGAGAACGCCCTCCGCTGGCCGCCGCCGGGAATGCCCGCCCGCGCCGACGAACTCCTGCTCGCCTGCGGGGAGTTGGCGGACCTGTGGCAGACCGTCCGGCAGGAGCGCGAACGCCTCGGCGAACTCGCCGCCGCCACCCGGCCACCGGCCGCCGCCGACACCGCCCCGCCGGACGCCGCCGCCGTCGAGATGCTCGCCCACCTGCTCGCCGTCTACCGCGCCGCCGCCGACCGGATCGGCGGCGAGGAGCTGGCCGCCGTCCTGGAGCACCACGCCCGCACCCTGGCCCGCCGGCAGCACACCGCTCCGTACGAGAGCCACGCCGCCGTCCGCTCGCTCGCCGCCCAGTACGCCGAACTCGCCGGCTGGGCCCACTTCGAGGGCGACCGCCGCGCCCGCGCGCTCAGCTGGTACGCCACCGGGCTGGAATGGGCACGGACTACCGGGGACCAGGCCACCACGACCGCCCTGCTCGTCCGGCAGAGCACCCTGCACTGGTGGCGCGGCGACGCGGCCGCCGCGCTCGCCCTCGCCGAGGCCGCACGGACCGCCGCGCCGGCCCGCCCCGGACTGCAGGCCTGGGCCGCCGTCGCCCGGGCGCACGCCCACGCGCTGGCCGGCGAGGCGCCGCTGGTGCGCCGGACGCTGACGGACGCCCGGCGGCTGACCACGGCCGCGCGACGCTCCGGCGATCCGACGCCGTGGGCGGCCGGCGCCGAGCTGGTCCTGGCCGTCGCGCACGGCACCTGCCAGCGGGACCTCGCCGTCCGCACCGGCCGCACCGTCCACGCCCGCAGCGCGGTGGCCCGGCTGGAGGCCGCCCTGCGGACCCTGGATCCGGCCGCCCGACCGCGCGACCACGCCCTGGTCACCGCCCGCCTGGCGGGCGCCCTCGCGCTGGCCGGCCGGTCAGGTGCCGCCGCCGCCCTGCTCGCCCGGCTGCCCCCGAGGACGGCCGGCCGCATCGCCCGCGAGCAACGGCGGGCCGAGGAGTGGCTGCGCACGTGAGTTGCGTACGTGAGCTGCGTACGTGAGCTGCGCACGTGGAAGGCCGGGCAGGGCCGCCCCTGGCCGGTTCGACGCCGCCGCAACCGGCCGGACGCGCCGGGCGCCGCACGCCACCCGCCGCGCCGACCGGGTGCGCACGGCACGCCGAGGCGGGGGGGGGGGGCCCCCCCCCGGGGGGGGGGGGGGGCCCCCCCCCCCCCCCCCCCCGGGCCCGCCCGCCCCCCCCCCCGCCGGCCCCCCCCCGC